>JAVKCR010000411.1:0-4249 GCA_040222645.1 Rhodospirillales bacterium | reverse complement strand
CGGGCGCGGCTTCGAGGAGGGGGTTTCCCAGGGCCCGCTGATCGATCATCAGGCCCTGGAGAAGGTCGAACGCCATGTGGCCGACGCCACCTCCCGCGGTGCGGTGGTGGTCACCGGCGGCAAGCGCCACGCGTTGGGCGGCACCTTCTACGAGCCGACCGTGCTGGCCGGCGTCACCATGGAAATGGCGATGGCGCAGGAAGAGACCTTCGGCCCCGTCGCCCCGGTCTACCGTTTCGACACCGACGAAGACGTCATCCGCATGGCGAACGACACGCCCTACGGCCTCGCCGCCTATTTCTACAGCCGGGATATCGGCCGCATTTGGCGAACGGCGGAAGCCCTCGAATACGGCATCGTCGGGGTGAATACGGGGATCATCTCAAACGAGGTCGCCCCCTTCGGCGGCATCAAGGATTCCGGCCTCGGCCGCGAGGGCAGCCATTACGGCATCGATGATTTCGTCGAGATCAAGTACATCGCCATGGCCGGACTGGACAGCTAGGGACGGAATGTAGGGTGCCCCCACCGCACACTACTCCCTGAGGGGAAGTGTGCGGTGGGGGCGCCATTGATCTCCGAGCCTACTCCGCCGCCGCGTCGAGCGGCAGGCCGCGGGTGCCGGGGATCTGGCTGTGGCCGGCGATGACATGCGCCGAGGAGCCGACGATCAGAGGGTCGGGCTTGCCGATCGCCGACTGGTCCTTGCCGTGATAGGGCAGGGCGTTCAGGAAATGGCGCATGCAATTCAGTCGGGCGCGCTTCTTGTCGTCCGACTTCACCACCGTCCAGGGCGCGTCGGCGGTGTCGGTGTGGAAGAACATGGCTTCCTTGGCGTCGGTGTAATCCTGCCACTTGTCGAGCGAGGCGGTGTCGATCGGCGATAATTTCCAGGACTTCAGCGGGTCGGTCTCGCGCGCCTTGAAGCGCTTGCGCTGCTCCTCGCGGGTGACCGAGAACCAGTATTTGAAGAGGGTGATGCCGGAGCGCACCAGCATCTGCTCGAATTGCGGGCACTGGCGCATGAACTCGAGATATTCCGCCGGCGAGCAGAAGCCCATGACCCGCTCGACGCCGGCGCGGTTGTACCAGGAGCGGTCGAACAGCACCATTTCGCCGGCATGCGGCAAGTGCCGGACATAACGCTGGAAATACCACTGGGTCGTCTCTTCCTCGGTCGGCTTGGTCAGCGCGACGACGCGGGAATAGCGCGGATTCATGTGTTCCATGAAGCGCTTGATGGTGCCGCCCTTGCCGGCGGCATCGCGGCCCTCGAACAGGATGACGATCTTCTGGTCGGTGTCCCGCGCCCAGCGCTGCACCTTGAGAAGCTCGATCTGCAGTTTCTTCTTCTGGCGTTCGTAGGCGCGCGCCTGCATCCGGCCCTTGTAGGGATATTCGCCGGATTCGAAGGCGTGGCGGATGGTCTCGGGATCGGGATGCGTCGGCGCGCGGGGCTGGGCCGGTTCCAGCGCGCGGATTGCGCTCCCGGCGGCGCCTTCAGCGCCCTCGATATCGGTGATGTCGTCCTGCATAGGTCAATGTCCTCCACCTCCGCACCCGGGAGAAGTCTTGCATTGCAGGGGACTGGCGGCAAGGCCGGACAGGCCGGGTATCCACGGACTCAGACGAACTTGATCTCGCAGATTTCGTAGGACTTGGCCCCGCCGGGGGCGGAGACCTCGACCGAGTCGCCAACCTCGCGGCCGATCAGGCCGCGGGCGAGAGGAGAGGTGATCGAAAGCCGTCCCTTGGCGATATCCGCCTCGTGGCTGCCGACGATCTGGTAGGTTACTTCCTCGTCCGCGTCCTCGTCATAGAGCATCACGGTGGCGCCGAACTTGACGGTCGAGCCGGACAGCTTCGACGGGTCGATGACATCGGCATAGGATATCAGCGATTCCAGTTCGGCGACGCGGCCCTCGATAAAGCTCTGGCGTTCGCGCGCGGCGTGATATTCGGCGTTCTCGGAGAGATCGCCATGTTCGCGTGCCGCTGCAATTGCACGGATTACCGCCGGCCGTTCGTCGTTCTTCAGATGACGCAGTTCGTCTTCGAGCCTCTTGAGGCCCTCTGCGGTCATTGGAAACTTTTCCATTTCGCCTTATCCGCTTACTCGTGACCGTAAAATGAAACGCCGCCCGGCGCGGTTTTTCAACCGCAATTCGGACGGTCCGTAGTCAGAAGGAAGCGGTAAAATAATCCTGCAGCGGCTTCACCGCAAGATTGCCGCCCTGCAAAGCGGTAATCGCCTCGACCGCGGCGCGTGCACCCGCGACGGTGGTATAGTGCGGGACGTTGTGAATCAGGGCGGTCTGGCGGATGGAGCGCGAGTCGGCGATGGCCTGGGCGCCCTCGGTGGTATTGATCACCAGCTGGATCTTGCCGGAGAGCAATTCGTCGACGCAATGCGGCCGGCCCTCGAGCACCTTGTTCACCCGGGTGACCGGCAGGTCGTTGGCCGCGAGATGCGCCGCGGTGCCGGAGGTCGCCATCAGCGAGAAGCCCATCTCGACCAGGCGGCGGCAGAGGCCGGTGATCGGCTCCTTGTCGCGTTCCTTGACCGAAACGAACACGCAGCCCTTCGAGGGCAGGCTCATGCCGGCACCGATCTGGCTCTTCAGGAAGGCGAGGCCGAAATCCTCGTCGATGCCCATCACCTCGCCGGTGGATTTCATTTCCGGGCCGAGGATGATGTCAACGCCGGGGAAGCGCTTGAACGGGAAGACGGCTTCCTTGACCGCGACATGGGTCGGCGCCTCGGTCGGCAGGGTGAAGGCCGAGAGCTTCTCGCCGGCCATCAGGCGCGCCGCGATCTTGGCGATCGGCACGCCGGTCGCCTTGGCGACGAAGGGCACGGTGCGGCTCGCCCGCGGATTGACCTCGAGGATGTAGATGTCGCGGCCCTTGACCGCGAACTGCACGTTCATCAGTCCGACCACGCCAAGGCCGAAGGCCAGCGCCTCGGTCTGCTTGCGGATCTCGGCGAGCAGCTCGTCGTCGAGCGAATAGGGCGGCAGCGAGCAGGCGGAATCGCCGGAATGGATACCCGCTTCCTCGATATGCTGCATGATGCCGGCGACATGCACCGCCTCGCCGTCGCAGAGCGCGTCGACGTCGATCTCGATGGCGTCCTGCAGGAAGGAATCGATCAGCACGGGCGACTTGCCGGAGACCGAGACGGCGCTGGTCATGTAGCGGCGCAGCCCGGCCTCGTCATGGACGATCTCCATGGCGCGGCCGCCGAGCACGTAGGACGGGCGGATGACCACCGGGTAGCCGACTTCGGCGGCGACCGTGACCGCCTGGTCGGTGGAGGTGGCCAGCCCGTTGCGCGGCTGGCGCAGCTTCAGCTTCTGCAGCAGCTGCTGGAACCGCTCGCGGTCTTCCGCGAGATCGATGGTGTCGGGCGAGGTGCCGAGGATCGGGATGTCGGCGGCTTCGAGGTCGCGGGCGAGCTTCAGCGGGGTCTGGCCGCCGAACTGCACGATCAGGCCCTTGACGGTGCCGCGCGACTGCTCCCGGCGCACCAGCTCGATCACGTCCTCGTCGGTCAGCGGCTCGAAATAGAGCCGGTCGGCGGTGTCGTAGTCGGTGGAGACGGTCTCCGGGTTGCAATTGACCATGATGGTCTCGTAGCCGGCTTCCTGCAGCGCATAGACCGCGTGGACGCAGCAATAATCGAACTCTATGCCCTGGCCGATCCGGTTCGGGCCGCCGCCGAGAATGATGATCTTCTCGCGGTCGCTGGGGTCCGATTCGTCCTCGGCGGGATCGAAGCCGTCGCCCGCGTAGGTGGAGTACATGTAAGGCGTCTGCGACGGGAATTCCGCGGCGCAGGTGTCGATGCGCTTGTAGACCGGGTGCACGTCGAGCAGCCGGCGGCGGTTGCGCACCTGCTTCACCGAGACATCGGCGAGTTTCGCCAGGCGCTCGTCGGAGAAGCCCATGCTCTTCAGCCACAGCATGGCCGGCGCGTCGTTCGGCAGGCCGTTCTGGCGCACGCTTTCCTCGATCGCGACGAGGTCGCCGATCTGGCGGATGAACCAGGGCTCGAACAGGCTGGCGGCGGCGATTTCGTCAACCGTCAGGCCGTGACGGAAGGCCTGGGCGATGACCAGCAGCCGGTCCGGGCTCGGCCGCGACAGGGCGGCCCGGATCACGTTGGGGTCGGTGTCGGCGTCGGGGATGACGATCTCGTCGAGCCCGGTAAGACCGGTCTCCATCGAGCGCAGGCCCTTCTGCAGGC
>JAVKCR010000410.1:0-3711 GCA_040222645.1 Rhodospirillales bacterium | reverse complement strand
GCTCGTGGCTCATCACGGCGAGGAACCGGGTCTTCGCCTTGTTGGCCTCCTCGGCCGCCGCCTTGGCCGCGAGCAGTTCCCGCTCGGCCTCGACCTCCTCGGTGACGTCGGTGCCGATCCCCCGGTAGCCGAGGAAATCGCCATCCTCGGAGTAGTAGGGTTTGCCGCTCAGGCGCAGATAGACCTCGCCGGACCCCGGCCGTTCGTAGACGAACTCGATATCACGAAAGGCACCCCTGATCGCCATGGCGTCGCCAATGCGCGTCGCCACCTTGTGGCCGGCCGCCAGTTTCGGCAGGAACATGCCGGCGAAGGCGGAGGGATCTTCGCCGAGGACGCTCTCGACCCTGCCGCTGACGAAGCGCAGCCGGTGTTCGCTGTCGGTTTCCCAGAACAGGTCCGAGGCGGCCTCGGCGAAGTCCCGGAAACGGTCCTGCAGGGTCCGGAGTTCGGCGAGCGTCTTTTCGCGCGACACCGCCGAAACCCGCTTCGAGATCATGTCCGCGATCAACGCGGGCAGTTTCCGGAAGGTCTCGTTGCTCTTGCTGAGATAATCGTTGGCCCCGAACTTGATCGCCTGCACGGCGGTTTCTTCCGAGCCGACGCCGGTCAGCGCCAGTATCGGCAGGTCCTGCTCGCGGCTGCGGATATAGACGATCACGTCGAGACCGGAACCGTCCGGCAGGTTGATGTCGGTGACGACCGCGTCAAAGGCGGACGGGTCGAATTCGGTCAGCGCGCGCTTCAGGCTCTGGATACAGGTTACTTCGGCCCTGGAATACTGTTTCGAGAATTCCCGCGAGATCAGCACCCGGTCGAAGTCGCTGTCCTCGATCAGGAGAACCCTGTGCCGATCGGAATATGCAAGATTATCTCCTAAGGGCGCCATTCGCATCTCCAGAGCAGTTGGCTTCGCACCAGTAGGAGGTCATCAGCGACGCGATCCTGTCGAGATCGGCCGAGCGGACCGGCTTGACGATATAGCTGTTGGCCCCGAGATCGTAGGCCCGGCTCACATCGTCCGGATCCGACGACGAACTGAAGACGACGGTCGGGATGTCCCGGCAGGCATGTTCGTCCTTCAGCCGGCGCAGCACCTCGTGGCCGTCCATCCGGCGGAGTTTGAGGTCGAGCACAACGAAGTTTGGCCGGGGCCGCTGGTTGCCTTCTTCGGCCACCGCAGGCAGCAGGCTGGTCAGCGCATCGCCGCCGTCATCGACGATATCGATCTCCATATCGGGTCGATGCCGGCGGAAGGCACGCTTCAGCAGCGTCGCTTCGGCGATCTCGTCCTCTACGATCAGGACCTTGCAGGCCATTCCCATTACCGACACTCCATTATTCAGCGGCTCTTCAAAGTTCCCTCAATCGTACTTCCGTTTCGGCAGGGTGATGGTGAAGGTGACCCCACCATCTGCCGAATCTGCCAAAGCAATCTCGCCTCGATGCAGCGTTATTCCCTTGCGGACGATCGCGAGCCCTATACCCGTCCCCTGGTACGCGGCCCGGTCGTTGAGCCGGTGAAAGATCTGGAAGACCTTTTCCCGGCAATCTTCCGGAATCCCGATACCGTTGTCTGTGACGGTGATCTCAGTCGTGTTGGCAAAGTCCTTCGAACAAATTTCAATCCTGGGCCGTACACCGGACCGGGAAAATTTCAGCGCGTTACCGATCAGGTTGAGGAAGATGCTCTCCAGCGTCGCCCAATGTCCCTCGATCCTGGCCCAATCGCCGTCGACCGCAATCTCTGCATCCTTCTCCCGGATGGTTTGGCTGAAAGCTTTGATCGCGTTTTCGACAACGCTGCGCAGCGCCACCGGTGTGAAGGGCAACTCGTCGCGGCCAACCCGGCTGTATTCCAGCAAATCGTCGATCATCTTCCCCATGTGGGTCACGCCGTCGGCGACGAAATGCAGGTATTCCTTGCCGTCCTCCGGCAGGATATCGCCGTAGTCCTCGGCCAGCGCCGTGGAAAACCCCTCGACTGAGCGCAGCGGCGCCTTCAGGTCGTGCGCCACGGAATAGGAGAAGGCGGCAAGCTCGCGCACATTACGCTCGATCTCCTGTTCGGCGGCCTTGCGATCTGTGATGTCGCGGATGATACCGACGAACACCGGCGCGCCCTGCTCCTCGGCCTCGCCGACGGAGAGTTCCATCGGGAAGGTGGAACCGTCCTTGCGCTGGCCGGTCACCTCCCGGCCAATGCCGATGATCTTCTTCACCCCGGTGGTGCGGTAATTGCTGACATATTCGTCATGCTCGTCCCTGTAGGGTGACGGCATCAGCATCTTGACGTTGTGGCCGATAACCTCGTCGGAGGAATAGCCGAACAGCCGTTCGCAGGCCGGGTTGAAGATCCGGATGCTGGCGTCGGCATCGATGATGATCACCCCGTCGACGGCGGTTTCGATGACCGCGCGCATCCGCGCCTCGCTCTCGCGGAGTGTGGTCTCGGCGGCCTTGCGTTCGGTGATGTCGCGGATGATGCCGACATAGATGCGCTGTTCGTCATGCACGGCCTCGCCGACTGACAGTTCCATCGGGAAGGTGGAACCGTCCTTGCGCTGGCCTGCCACCTCGCGGCCGATGCCGATGATCTTCTTCTCGCCGGATTCCCGGTAATTGTGCAGGTAGCCGTCATGCTCCTCGCGGTAGGGCGGCGGCATCAACATCTTCACGTTCTGGCCGATGACCTCATCCGCGCGGTAGCCGAACAGCCGTTCGCAGGCCGGGTTGAACACCTGGATGCTGCCGGCATCGTCGAGGATGATCATGCCATCGACGGCGGTTGCCATGACGACGCTCAGGCGATCCGCGTCGCCTATGAATCCGTTGACCACAACTTCGTCCATCCCGAGAGATGTCCCCATGTCGCGTTTTCAGGTTCGGCCGGGAATCAGATTCCCGGCCGTGCTCGTTCGCCGCCCCCAGATTCCGGTTTCACAAGTCGGCGCCTGCTGACCCGGCGTCACCGCCGGATACCTGCCGGCAACCCTTTTCCCAACCCGGCAGCATGCTAACGCCACTTTTCCCGATAGTCGCGTAATAAATCCTACCATCATTCTCTATCTTAAGTCGCAGTAGAAGAGCCCTGTTCGAAGCGCAAGATTTTTCTACAAATACATGCGATCACATTGTGGACGCCGCCGCCGTCGGCCCCGGGATGACGAGGGGGGCGTGGTCAGCCAACAATTTTATTTCGACGTCATCCTGACGAAAGTCAGGACCCATGCCTGAGCGCTCGCATCGGCATGAACAGCGCCGATACCCCGGCCTTTCACGCCCTGCCCGGCGGTGAATCCGCCACGCGCGGCGCAAGCTCGGGCATGGGTCCTGAATTGAATTCAGGATGACGACAATTTTTAAACGAGAGTTTCCCCCAACACGTCATGTGCGGACGGCGTGGTGGTGTTCGCCCGACCCGACACAAGAAAGCCCCCGCGATCGTCGTGGCGGGGGCTTTTCCTGTGCTTGGCCTTGCGGATGTAGCGGGTCCGGTCCGCCGTGACCTTGTGGCCAAAGGCGCGCCGGACGCGCCACGCCGGGTCGCGTGGCCGGGAGGGCGTCTTCTTCATCGCCGAAGTCTCCTCTGGGAACGTTCCCTGATCGATCCGGACCGGCAGCCCGGGGGCTGTCGGGAAAGGGTCCGGATGATATCGGGAAATGAGTTGGTCGGAGTGAGAGGATTCGAACCTCCGGCCCCTGCCTCCC
>JAVKCR010000409.1:0-4353 GCA_040222645.1 Rhodospirillales bacterium | reverse complement strand
GCGCCGCGCTCAATCCCGTGCAGTTCGCCGTGGTGCTGGTGGCAAATTCCCTGCGCACGGCCGCCTGACGCCACCGTTCTCCAGCGTTCTTCTCCGCAACCGCTACGGGCGGCTGCTATGGCAGCCGCCCTTTTCGTTTGCGGGTAGGAGGTCAGGCACACCCATCATTAATAAAAATCGTCATCCTGACGAAAGTCAGGACCCATGCCTGAGCTTTGGCCACATATGACAGCCTCTCCGCCAGGCACCGCGCGGCGCGGCAGGGGTATCGTCACCGGCCATTGTGATCTCGATCGCTCAGGCATGGGTCCTGATTTGCATCAGGATGACGAGGATTTTTTGTTTGATGAAACAGTACCGCCAGAACCTCAGCCGTGCCGCCTTGCATCCGCTGTCGCGATGAAATCCGTGATCGCCGCGGTGAAGGCTTCCGGCTCTTCCGTCGGCATCATGTGGCTGGTATGCGGCATCACCAGCAGACCGGACTGCGGCGCCAGCCGCTTGATCATCAGGCTGCCTTCGATGCAGGGGAAATCCTCGTCCCCGGCGATCACCAGCAGGGGCGGTGCGAAGGCCTTCAGGCCGTCCGCCATGTCCTGCAGGGTCGGGCGCTTCATCTGCAGGTTCTCCATGGTCAGCGCGTGGCCGAGCGGGGAATGTTCGGAGAGCCAGCCGACGAATTCCGCGAAGCCGCGCGGGTCCTTGGCCGCGAAGGCCCGGCGCATCGGGGCGGCGGCGTAGCGTTCCGCCGAGGCCGCCATCGGCAGGTCCCTGAACATCCGGCCGGTTTCCGCCATCTGGACCAGCAAGGTCTCGCGTTCCCCGGGATCGGAGCCGAAGCCGACGCCGGCCGCGACGACCGAGAGGCAGCGTTCCGGGTGGCGGATGCCGAGATGCAGCGCCGTGTAGGCGCCCATCGAATGGCCGACGATATGGGCCGGCCCGTCCGTCACGGCGGCGAGCACGGCCAGCGCGTCGGCGACCACGATGTCCTGGGAATAGCGTGCGGGATCCTCCGGCACGTCGGAGGGCGGATAGCCGCGGGCATTGTAGGTGATGCAGCAATGGGTGCGCGACAGCCGCCGGACCTGGCGCTCCCACTGCCGGACATCGCCGGCGAACTCGTGGATGAACAGCACCGGTGATCCCGTACCGGTCACCTCGACATGGAGTTCCGTGCCGTCTTCCGTCCTGACCCTCGACATGCCCTGCATGGCCGCGGCCGGCGGATCAGCTGCTCTCGCCCTCGCCGATCTGGGATTGCAGGTAGTTCTGCAGGCCGATCTGTTCGAGCAGGGTCTGCTGGGATTCGAGCCAGTCGATATGTTCTTCCGTCTCGTCGAGGATCTCGGTCAGGATATGACGCGAGACATAATCCTCTTCCTTCTCACAGAGCCCGATCGCGGCCTTCAGGTCTTTCTGGTTGTTGGTCTCGGCGGCCATGTCGGAGGCGAGGATTTCGGGGACGTTCTCGCCGATGGCGAGCTTGCCGAGATCCTGCAGGTTCGGCAGGCCGTCGAGCATCAGGACGCGTTCGATCAGCTTGTCGGCGTGCTTCATCTCGCCGATGCTTTCCTCGTACTCATGATGCGCGAGACGCGAATAGCCCCAGTTTCCCAGCATGCGGGCATGCAGGAAGTACTGGTTGATGGCGGTCAGCTCGTTCTTGAGGATGCCGTTGAGCGCGGCAATGACCTTCTTCGAACCCTTCATGACGATATCTCCCAAATGTCGCTTCCGGTTGGAACGATTCCAGAATACTGAAAAAATAGTGTTTGAAAACAACAAGTTAATGTAGCTGCATCGCATTAGCACTTGCGCATGCGAATGCCTCGCATTATGTTCTGAGAACCAGTCGCAATCACAAGCAACGTCCGGCGATCCCTCCATGTATGTCTGCAACTGCAACGGTCTGAACGAGCGCGATGTCGATGCCGCCATCCGCGCCGGCGCCACCCGCAACGGCGAGGTCCATGCCTTCCATGGCTGCCGTCCTGAATGTGCCAAATGCCTGCCGGATATCCGCGAACGTCTGCTGCGCACCATGACCGGCGTCGAGATCGCCGCCGCCACACCGGCCTATGACGGCTTCGGCCCGATCTGCCAGCCCGCCTTCGCCCCGTCGAAGTAATTCCACGTAAATCGCCTCTCCCATTGGGGGACGTGCCCGGAGGGCGGAGGGGGCGCCGCTCGCTCCGACGTCCCTCGCTCTCCCTCCGGCGCTGTGCGCCACCACCCCCGGCGGGGGAGAAAACAAGGCTTGCTACTCGATTACCCCGAGCAGTACCGCCTTGCGGCGGGCCTCCGGCGACAGGCCCTGCAAGGCCTGGTAGAATTTCAGGTTCTGTTCGAGTTCCGCGCCATCGATATCCGATTGTGCAATCCGGCCCGCCTCGTCGGTATCGCCGGCCAGCGCGTGGACCAGCGCCAGCGTCTGGCGGTCGCGTCGGGTCGCGCCGGGTGAGGCCGCCTGGTTCGCCAGCAGCTTGATCGCGGAATCCGCCGATCCGGACAGCGCCAGCGAGAGCCCGTGGTTGGTGGCGAGCGACCTGTCGTCAGGTGTGATGGCCAGGCCGTCGAGATAGACCTTCTGGGCTTCCTCGTGCCGGCCTTCCAGGTCGAGGGAGACGCCGTAGGCGTTCAGGATTTCTGGATCGTCCGGCCGGGCGCTGGCGGCTTTCGCCAGGCTTTCCGCGGCCTCGGCGGTCTGTCCAAGGCGGAGCTGACCGAGGCCGAGGCCATAGAGGGCATCGCCGCTTTCCGGCGCAATATCGAGGGCAGCCCGGTAGGCATCGACCGAGTCCGCAATGCGCCCGAGACGCCGGAGCGAGCGGCCGAGCCCGATCAGCGGTCCGGGCGCCGCCGGGTCGATCCGTGCGGCGCGGGCGAAGAGATCGGCCGCCGCCGCATTGTCGCCGGCCGCCGCCGCGCCGTCGGCAACGCGCATGAGCTGGTTGACGCGGGCATCGTCGCTGCCGCTTTCGAGGTCCTGTGGTCCGCCGGTCACGCAGGCAGAAACCAGCAGGGCGGCGAGCAGGCAGGCAAGTCTGGTCAGGGGCATCGATCAGGCTCCTTGGCGGTCATACCCGCCGGACATCCTGACCGAAGGGGGTAAGGGAATGGTTATCGGAGCAGTCGCGGGGTGACGTCGCGCAGGACCGCGAAGCGCTGGCGGGGCTGGAAACCGAGTGCCGCCAGAATGTACCGGATGATCTGCATGTCCGTGGTTTCCCTGTAAGCGATATCATTCATCTCGTCGCACCCTACCCCGGTTGCGGGACCGGCGAAGTGACCCAAGTCACATCGACGGGGCTTTTTTGACTTCATGCGGGCGGCCCCCTAGAGTCCGCCGCGACGGTCCCCGGGACCGCCCACCCTCATAAAAATCGCTGGAGACACGTCATGCAGATCAAGGATTCCTCGCTGTTTCGCTCGCAGGCCTACGTGAACGGCGCCTGGGTCGGCGCCGATGACGGCCGCACCTATGCGGTGACCGATCCCGCGACCGGTGAGACGCTGACCGAGGTGCCGCGCATGGGCGCCGCCGAGACCCGCCGCGCCATCGACGCCGCCAATGCGGCGCTGCCCGGCTGGCGTGCGTTGCCGGCGAAGGAACGCTCGAAGATCTTGCGCCGCTGGGGCGATCTGATGCTCGAGAACGTCGATGACCTTGCCGCCCTGATGACGCTGGAGCAGGGCAAGCCGCTGGCCGAGTCGAAGGGTGAAGTGGGCTATGCCGCGAGCTTCTTCGAATGGTTCGCCGAGGAGGCGAAGCGCGTCTATGGCGACGTCATCCCGAGCCCGACCAACGACCGCCGCCTGATCGTCATCAAGCAGCCGATCGGGGTCTGCGCCGGCATCACGCCGTGGAATTTCCCGTCCGCCATGATCACCCGCAAGGTCGGCCCGGCGATCGCGGCGGGCTGCACCTTCGTCATCAAGCCGGCGGAACAGACACCGCTCTCGGCCTTCGCGCTCGCTGAACTGGCGGAGCGCGCCGGTCTGCCGAGGGGCGTGTTCAACATCGTCATCGGCGATTCCGAGGATGCGCCGGCGATCGGCGGCGAACTCACCTCGAACCCGATCGTGCGCAAGATCTCCTTCACCGGATCGACGGAAGTGGGCAAACTGCTGATGCGCCAGTCCGCCGATACCGTGAAGAAGGTGTCGCTGGAGCTTGGCGGCAATGCGCCCTTCGTGGTGTTCGACGATGCCGATATCGACGCCGCGGTCGACGGCGCGATGCTCAGCAAGTTCCGCAATACCGGCCAGACCTGCGTCTGCGCCAACCGCATCTATGCCCAGGCCGGCATCTTCGACGAGTTCACCCGCCGCCTCGCCGAGAAGGCGGGC
>JAVKCR010000408.1:0-8951 GCA_040222645.1 Rhodospirillales bacterium | reverse complement strand
CGATTTCAGTCATCTTGCAAACAGCCACTCCCTGATCAATTCTCAGTTCGAGGTGGTGCTGTGCCAGCAGATGACCAGAGCTTAACAAAACGCCAGCAAGAAATCATGCGTGACGAATTCGCGGCCGTTAATGATGTCTGTTCTGTTCGTGCCCTGAAAGCAGACCTATATCCATCGAACGAAGCGACAGGAGGTTGATATCATCATGGAACACCGGCTGACCGCGACGGCGAAACGGGCGCTGGCGGCGATGGACCTGACTTCGCTCGGCGACAATGACCGGGAAGACGGCGTCCGTGTGCTCTGCCGCCGGGCGACAGGACCTCACGGCAGGGTGGCGGCGATCTGTGTCTGGCCGCGCTTCATCGCCGCCTGCCAGGAGGAACTCGCGGGCACCGGTGTGCCCGTGGCCGTGGTGGCCAACTTTCCCGACGGCGGTGCGGATCTCGGCCATGTCATTTCGGAGATCGAGGCCGCGATTGCCGACGGCGCCGACGAGATCGACGTGGTCTGGCCCTGGCAGGCCTGGCTCGACGGGAACAGGCAGGCGGCGCTCGACCTGCTCGCGGCGAGCCGGAGTGCGTCGGCCAATGCCGTGCTCAAGGTGATCCTCGAAACCGGCAGGCTGAAGGATGCCGGCATCATCGATGCGGCGAGCCGGGCGGCCATCGATGCCGGAGCCGATTTCATCAAGACATCAACCGGCAAGGTCGATGTCAATGCAACCCCGGAAGCCGCCGAGATCATGCTGCGCGCCATCGCCGACACCGGCGCCAATTGCGGTTTCAAGGCCGCGGGCGGTATCCGCACGGTCGCCAATGCCGCGATCTATTTCCAGCTCGCCGACCGCATCATGGGCGCGGAATGGGCGACCCCCGCCAAGTTCCGCATCGGCGCCAGCGGCCTGCTGGACGATTGCCTCGCGACGCTCGACGGCAAGGCGCCGGGCGCCCCGGTGAAAGGGTATTGATCCGGTGATTCCGCAGGAACTCATCCGGCGCAAGCGTGACGGCGGAGAACTGACCGGCGACGAGGTCCGCGCCTTCGTCGCCGGCATGACCGACGGCTCGATCGCGGAATCGCAGGTCTCCGCCTTCGCCATGGCGGTGTTCTTCCGCGGCATGAGCATGGACGAGCGCATCGCGCTGACCCGGGCCATGACGGAGAGCGGACGGCGGATGGACTGGCGCGAGCTGTGGCTTGACGGTCCGGTCGTCGACAAGCATTCGACCGGCGGCGTTGGCGACAAGGTGAGCCTGGTGCTGGCGCCGCTGCTGGCGTCCCGCGGCGGTTACGTGCCGATGATATCCGGCCGCGGCCTCGGCCATACCGGCGGCACGCTGGACAAGCTGGAATCGATCCCGGGCTACAACGCGACGCCGGATGCCGCCCTGTTCCGCAAGGCGGTGGCGGAAGCCGGCTGCGCCATCATCGGCCAGACCGACGATCTCGCGCCCGCCGACCGGCGCTTCTATGCCATCCGCGACGTCACCGCGACGGTGGAATCGGTGCCGCTGATCACGGCATCCATCCTGTCGAAGAAATTCGCCGCCGGGCTCGATGCGCTGGTTATGGATGTGAAGACCGGTTCCGGCGCCTTCGCCGACAACCTGGGGATGGCCCGGGAACTGGCCGAAAGCATCGTCACCGTGGCGAACGGAGCGGGGCTCGCCACTTCGGCGCTGATCACCGACATGAACCAGGTGCTCGGCCGCACCGCCGGCAACGCGCTGGAGGTTCGCGAAAGCGTCGAATACCTGACCGGCAGGCACCGCGACGGGCGTCTGGAAGCCGTCACGGAGGCGCTGGCTACGGAGCTCGCGACACTTGCCGATCTCACGGGAAGCAAGGACGATCCGGTCGAGCATTTCGCGCATATGGTGCGCGTGCTCGGCGGTCCGGCGGATTTCATCGAACGCTATGAACACTACCTGCCGACAGCGCCCGTCCGGAAGGAAGTGCCGTTGCCGGTGGCGGGCATCGTCACCCGCATCGATACCCGGGCCATCGGAATCGCTGTCATCGAACTCGGCGGCGGGCGGCGCAAGGTGACCGACCGGATCGACCATGCGGTCGGCCTGGCGGATATCCGCGCCACCGGCGAGACGGCCGGGCCCGGGCAGCCCGTCTGCATCATCCATGCGCGGGACCCGGAAAGTGCCGCGCGGGCGGAGGCCATCATACTGAACGCGGTGACTGTCGGCGAGGCGGCGTCCGGGGACGCTCCCGTCGTCATCGAACGCGTGACGGAGCGGGGACAATGAGCAGGGCCTTCATCCTGATGATGGATTCCTTCGGCGTAGGCGCGACCGAGGATGCGGTGCGTTTCGGCGACGAAGGCGCAGATACCTTCGGTCATATCGCCAAGGCCTGCGCCGACGGGTCTGCCGGGCGCGGCCCGCTGCTCATCCCGAACCTGACCCGGCTCGGGCTGGTGCATGCCGGGCTGGGCTCGACCGGGAAGGTGGCGGCGGGCTGTGATGCCTCGATCGAGCCGGAGGGGATTCACGGTCACGCCGCGGAACGGAGCCTCGGCAAGGATACGCCGAGCGGGCACTGGGAGCTTGCCGGCGTGCCGGTCGAGTTCGAGTGGGGTTATTTCCCGCGGACGGAGCCCTGCTTCCCGCCGGAACTGATCGACCGGCTGGTGGCGGAAACCGGCATCCCCGGTGTGCTCGGCGACCGGCATGCGTCGGGCACGGTGATCATCGAGCAGCTGGGCGAGGAGCATGTCCGCACCGGCAGGCCGATCGTCTATACCTCCGCCGACAGCGTGTTCCAGATCGCCGCGCATGAAGAATACTTCGGGCTGGAGCGGCTCTACGAGATCTGCCTCGTGGCACGCCGGATCGTCGATGACTGGAATATCGGCCGGGTGATCGCCCGGCCCTTCGTCGGGGCGACGGCGGCCGATTTCAAGCGCACCGGCAACCGCCGCGACTACGCCACGCCGCCGCCCGCGCCGACTCTGCTCGACCGGCTGGAGCAGGCGGGACGCGAGGTCGTCTCGATCGGCAAGATCGCCGATATCTTTGCGCACAAGGGGCTGACCCGGAAGGTGAAGGCCGACGGCAACGCCGCCCTGTTCGATGCGACCATCGATCTTCTCGAGGAAACGCCGGACGGGGGGCTGGTCTTCACCAATTTCGTCGATTTCGATTCGAGCTACGGCCACCGGCGCAATGTCGCGGGCTATGCCGACGCCATCGAGGCGTTCGACCGCCGTCTGCCGGATTTCGAGGCCGCGATGCAGCCGGGCGACATCGCCGTGATTACCGCCGACCATGGCTGCGACCCGACCTGGCCGGGATCCGATCATACCCGCGAGCATGTGCCGGTGCTGGTTTTCGGTCCCGGTATCAAGGGAAGGGATATCGGCCGACGGAAGAGTTTCGCCGATATCGGCCAGAGCCTTGCCGCGCATCTCGGCATCGCCCCGCTCGCGGCGGGGGAGAGCTTCTTGTAAATTACAACAACCTCGTCCTGTACTTGTTTCAGGACCTCGACCAACGGGCCTGAGCGAAAACAGGTAGGCTCAGGCCGGTCTTTCGGGGCCCTGAAACAAGTTCAGGACGGGGAATTGGTGGGGAACAGATATGGCCAGCACATTTCCCGGCGTGTCGGGGATCGAAGAGATCGCGGAGGTGGACGACGTGCTGGCGCGCGTCGCGATGATCTACGAGGACGCGACATCCTCCATGCAGGCCCGGTTCCGGGATTTCGCCGCCGGCGACCGGGCAAGCCCGGCACCCCGGCACGGCTACCCTTTCGTCGGGCTTGTCAATGACGGCAGCCGCCAGCCGGTCTCCGAAGGCGCGCTCGCTTACGGCACTCTCGGCAGCAGGGGCGCGTTCGGCACCACGCTGACCCGTCCGGAACTGTTCCACAGCTATTACAAGGAACAGCTGGCGCTGCTGAAGGAGCATTACGGCGGGCCGTTCCATGTCGGCATCAGCAATTGTCCGATTCCGCTGCCCTTCGTGGTCGAAGCCGCCGGCGCCGGCCTCACGGCCGACGATGGCGCCGACCTGCAGCGCGTCTTCCCGTTGCCGGATCTCGCGGAAATCGACGACGAGATCGCCAATGGCACCAACCTGGTCGCGCCCGGCCAGCCGCAGCCGCTCTCGATGTTCTCCGCGCCCCGGGTGGATTACTCGCTGCTGCGTCTTGCGCACTATACCGGCACCGCGCCGGAGCATTTCCAGCGCTTCGTGCTGTTTACGAACTATCAGCGCTATGTTGATGAATTCATTGAACGTGGCCTTTCCGAAGTGCGCAGCGGCGATCGCTACCGCGCCTTTGTCGAACCGGGCAACGTGGTGACGCCGAACGCCCGTCTGACCGGCGAGGGGCCGAGCGGCATGGAGCCGGCGCACCTGCCGCAGATGCCGGCCTACCACCTCGTCGCTGACAAGCATGTCGGCATCACGCTGGTCAATATCGGCGTCGGGCCGTCGAACGCGAAGACCATCACCGATCATCTGGCGGTGCTGCGCCCGCATTGCTGGCTGATGGTCGGCCATTGCGGCGGTCTGAGAAAGACGCAGCTGCTCGGAGACTACGTGCTCGCCCATGCCTATGTCCGAGCCGACCACGTGCTCGACGACGACCTGCCGGTCTGGGTGCCGGTGCCGCCGATCGCGGAGATCCAGATCGCGCTGACCGAGGCGGTCTCGGAAATCACCGGGGTGACGGGCCGCGAGCTCAAGTCGCGGCTGCGCACCGGCACGGTCTACACCACCGACAACCGGGACTGGGAATTGCGCGTCGACGCGCTGAACCGCGAGTTCAACCAGTCGCGCGCCATCGCCATCGACATGGAATCGGCGACCATCGCCGCCAACGGCTACCGCCTCCGGGTGCCCTACGGCACGCTGCTCTGCGTCTCCGACAAGCCGCTGCATGGCGAGATCAAGCTGCCAGGGATGGCCAACGCCTTCTACCGCGAGCGGGTGAGCCAGCATATGAAGATCGGCATGCGCACCATCGACATCCTGCGCGAACGTGGCGTCGAAAGCCTGCATTCCCGCAAGCTTCGCGCCTTCGACGAACCGGCCTTCAGGTAAGCCTGACCGGCAGGCCGCCTCCCGAACCGATCGAGCCGATATCGGCGGCCATACAGCCGGCCGCTGCTAGTGCGGCGAGACAACTATCCGCCATTTCCGCCGGCACGGCGGCCAGCAGCCCGCCGGAGGTCTGCGGGTCGAACAGGATGGCGTCCGGCTCACCATCCAAGAGGGCGGCATAGGCGAGGTTCTTCGGATGCATGGTCGAGAGGATACCGGCGGCTTCCGCCGCCCGGAAGCCGGGCAGGGCGGGCAGGGCTGCGCCGTCGATCTCCGCCGAGGTTCCGGAGGAATGCATCATCTCGATCAGGTGGCCGGCGAGGCCGAAGCCGGTAACGTCGGTGACGGCGCGGGCGCCGTGCACGGCGAGGATGCCCGCTGCAGGGCCATTCGATTGCAGCATGCTGTGCATGGCGCCCTCGATATCCTCTGCGGCGGCAAGACCGCGCATGTCGGCGGCGAGGATCGCGCCGGTGCCGAGCGGCTTGGTGAGGATGAGGCGGTCGCCCGGTCTTGCGCCGCCCTTGCGGGTCAGGCGTTCCGGTTTCGCGAAGCCCGTGACGGTCAGGCCGAGCGTCAGTTCGGCGCCTTCCGAGGTATGGCCGCCAAGGAGTTTTGCCCCGGCGCGCTGGAGGGTTTCGACCGCGCCGCCGAGCAATTGGGCGAGGTCGGCCGCAAGTTTCTCCGGCGCGCCGTCGGGCAGCGTCACGGTGGCGAGCGCGCTGTGCGGCGCGGCGCCCATGGCATGCAGGTCGCTCAGGCAATGTTCGGCGGCAATGCGCCCGAACAGCCACGGGTCCTCGACCATCGCCCGGAACTGGTCGACGGATTGCACCATCGTCTCGCCCGGCGGCGGCTGGACCAGGGCGGCGTCGTCGTCGAGATCGCCGATACCGTCGGGCATTGTCCGGCGCAATTCGGCGATCGCGGCCTTGAGCGCGAGGTCGGAGACCTTGGAACCGCAGCCGCCGCAGCGCATCAGGGTCTCGCCGGTCGCCGCGTCGTGCGGTTCCGGCATCGGCTCGATGTCCTGGTAGATCTGCATCCAGCGCCGGTCGATCTTGTCCTTCCAGCGCCAGACCCAGTCGCCTTCGATGGCGAACGGCCCCCAGGAGGCCACCGCGTGCGGACGCCCGGTCGAAATCAGCGCCAGCGCGCGCGGCTGCGGCCGGTAGGGTTCCGGCGCGAGCCCGGCGCCAACCCGGCGCAGGCTTTCCGCCAGCACCGGCCCTTGCCGGACGGCGTAGACGCCGGCTTTCGGGAGATCGTGGTTCACCATCGATGCCACGTCGCCGGCGGCGAACACCTCCGGATGCGAGACCGAGCGCAGGCAATCGTCGACGGCGATGAAACCGTGAGCGTCGAGCGCGAGCCCGGTGCCGCCGAGCCATGCGGGTGCGCCGGCACGTGTCGTGGCGATGACGTGGCTGGCCTCGATGCGGCTGTTGTCGTCAAGGATGGCGCCGCCATCGTCGATCTCGACGACGCGGGAGTTGCGGCGCAAGTCCACCCCGGCGTCGTTCAGCGCGTTGCCGAGCGCCCGGCGGACGCCCCGATTATGTTCCGGTACGATGTCGGGTCCGGCGGATACGAGCGTGATGCGGTACTTGCCGTGGAACCGCCATGCGAGCGCGAGCGCGAGTTCGGTCCCCCCGGCGCCGGCACCGATGATGCAGATGGTCTCGCCTGCCGGAATTGCCGCGTCCATCTCGCCGAGCCGGACGAGGAAGTCATCGACCGGCTTCACCCCGATGACCCGGCCGGCGGCGCCCGCGATGTCGCCGAGGAATGGCGTCGAGCCGATATCGAGGGAGAGGAGATCGTAGGCGAGGGCGGGGCGTCCGGGGACACTCAATCGCTGCGCCACGGGATCGAGACCGGTTGCCGGCGCATGAATCAGCCTGACCCCGGCATGGCGGCAGAGTTTCTGCAGGTCTATATGGGCCTCGTCGCGACCGTAGATCCCGGCGATCATGCCGGGCAGCATGCCGGTATAGGGTGTCGAGACATCGCGTGCGACCAGCGTCATGCGCGTTCCCGGCACCGGGGCCATGCCCCAGCGGCGGATCACCTCCACATGGGCGTGGCCGCCACCGACCAGAACGATGTCGGTTTCGATGCGTCCGGTTGTATCCAAAATGCTCTGCGCCCTCGTCCTGCGGGCGCGTCCCCCGCCCCGTGCTGCTTTGATTGTGCCGTCAAGTTTCAGACATTCCCGACGGCGGGTCCAGAGCGATCGGGGGATGAGAGTCTTTCATATCGATGTCATCCCAACCGAAGTCTGAACGAAGCCTTAATTGTAGCGCCGGCTCAGCAAGTCATCCTGGGGCCGCCGGAGGCGGAACCCGGGATCTTGGGCCGTTGCCGCAGACTCGGGAGATCCCGGACTGTCGCTGCGCGACATCCAGGATGACGATTATTGTTCGTGGGAGAGTTTACGTTCCAGGAAAGAACATAGTTGATTGCGATGATTTTGCGCAACGGTTCGCCGCCCATCCCGGTTGTGTCGGGCCTTCGCGCATGCACAATATCGTTACCGCCCAGAGAAAGAGTTCCGAGATGCGTACCGAAGACCCCCGCACCATACGTCTTGCCGACTACGCGCCGCCGGCGTTTCTCGTCGAGAGGGTAGAGCTCGAGTTCGATCTCGCGCCGGAGACGACGATCGTGACGGCCTCGCTCGCGATTCACCGGAACGGCGGGGAAGGTCCGCTTCGCCTCGACGGCGAGGATCTCGATCTCAAGTCCGTGCGGCTGGACGGTGTGGAACTCGCCGAGGCGGACTACGATGTCGACCGGGAAGGCATGATTGTCCATGCCGTGCCGGATTCATTCATCCTGCGGACGGTGGTCGCCATCGATCCGCAATCCAACACCCGGCTGGAAGGGCTCTACCGCTCGAACGGAACCTGGTGCACCCAGTGCGAGGCGGAGGGGTTCCGCCGCATCACCTTCTTCCTCGACCGGCCCGACGTCATGGCGACCTACTGCGTCACCCTCCGCGCGGCGGTGAAGGACGCGCCGGTGCTGCTGTCGAACGGCAACAAGGTGGAGGAGGGTGAACTCGGCGACGGCAGGCATTACGCCGTCTGGGACGACCCGTTCCCGAAACCGAGCTATCTGTTCGCTCTCGTCGCCGGAAACCTTGGTGCCTACACCGACCGTTTCGTCACGCAGTCGGGCCGCAAGGTGGATCTCGCGATCTGGGTCGAGCCGGGTAACGAGCCGCGCTGCGAATGGGCGATGGATTCGCTCAAGCGCTCGATGAAATGGGATGAAATCCGTTTCGGTCTCGAATACGACCTCGACCTCTTCAATATCGTGGCGATCAGCGACTTCAACATGGGCGCCATGGAGAACAAGTCGCTGAACGTGTTCAATTCCAAGTACATACTGGCCGATCCCGAGACCGCGACCGATGCGGATTACGAGGCGATCGAGAGCATCGTCGCCCATGAATATTTCCACAACTGGACCGGCAACCGGGTTACCTGCCGCGACTGGTTCCAACTCAGCCTTAAGGAAGGGCTGACGGTCTTCCGCGACCAGGAATTCTCCGCCGACATGCGCTCGCGCGCCGTCCAGCGCATCAAGGATGTCCGCGCGCTGCGGGCTGCCCAGTTCCCGGAGGATGCCGGTCCGCTCGCCCATCCGGTGCGGCCGGACAGCTACATCGAGATCAACAACTTCTACACCGCGACCGTCTACGAGAAGGGGGCGGAGGTCATCCGCATGATGCATACCCTGCTCGGCGAGGAGGGCTTCCAGAAGGGCATGAAGCTCTATTTCTCCCGCCATGACGGCGAGGCCGTGACCTGTGACGATTTCGCCGCCGCGATGGCGGATGCCAACGATGTCGACCTGGCGCATTTCAAGCTCTGGTAC
>JAVKCR010000407.1:0-13948 GCA_040222645.1 Rhodospirillales bacterium | reverse complement strand
CCGTTCGCCGGCACCGCGTCCGGCAGTTGCGCCGGGTCGACCACCGGCACGCAATTGGTCAGCTCGCCCAGTTCGCGCAGTTCAACGTTGGTGAACTTGGCCTCCAGCGGGCCGCGCCGGCCGATCATGTGCACAATTTTCAGCGGCGAGGACCAGATCGCCTCGCCCGCATGATCGGCGAGGTCGGAGGTCGCCATGCCGGTCTGGGTGCGGACGAGGATGCGGGCGATGTCGACCGCCACGTTGCCGTTGCCGATGACCACCGCCTGTTCGGTCTCGAGGTCCGGGTCGAGCCAGCGATATTCTGGGTGCGCGTTGTACCAGCCGACGAATTCGGAGGAGCCGTAGACCCCCTCGAGGTCGGCGCCGGGGATACTGAGCCTGACATCGCTGGCGGCGCCCACCGCCAGCACCACCGCGTCATACATCTCGCGGAGTTCCTCGAGATGGATGTCCTTGCCGAGCGTGACGTTGCCGTAATAGCGCGTCACGTCATGCAGGGCCGCTTCCTCGTACTTGCGGGTGACGTTCTTGGTGGTCTGGTGATCGGGCGCAACGCCGGCCCGGATCAGGCCGAACGGCGTCGGCAGCTTCTCGATGATGTCGATCTCGACGTCCACGCCGACGGAGAGCAACGCGTCCGCCGTGTAGAACCCTGCCGGCCCGGAGCCGACGATGGCGACGGTCAGTGCCACGACCGACCGCCGCCAGTACTGTCACCCGCCGACGACCCAGGTATGTCCGGACCGCAACAGGTCGTTGAAATTGTGGATTTTCGCCTTGGCCTTTGCTGCGTCGTTCTGCGCATGGACCGCTGCCTCGTATGCCTCTCCCGGCACACAGTATAGAACGCCGAGCGCGACGGGCAAATCCCGTCCGTTCATGCGCACGAGAAGGCCGGCCAGCGTCCGGTTGGTCTGGTCGTGCACCAGGATGTCGGCTTCCGTGACGCCGTTTTCGCCGATGGTCACTTCCTCGAGATTCAGCGTCTGCAGGTTGAGCCGGATGCCCTTGTTCTTCTCCTTGCCGAAGATCAGCTTCTTGCCGTGCTCGACATGGATCTGGCGGTCGTCGGCGACGTCGCGGTCGGTGAACTCGTCATAGACCCCGTCATTGTAGACGATGCAGTTCTGCAGCACCTCGACGAAGGACGCGCCCTTGTGCTCGGCGGCGGCCTGGAACAGGCCCGGCAGGTTCTTCTGCTGGCTGTCGATGCCGCGGCCGATGAAGGTCGCGCCGCAGCCAAGTGCGTAGGAGCAGGCGCTGATCGGCTGGTCGACCGACCCGAGCGGGGTCGAGGGCGAGCGGGAGCCGGCGCGCGAGGTCGGCGAGTACTGGCCCTTGGTCAGGCCGTAGATCTCGTTGTTGAACAGGAGTACCTGCACGTCCACGTTCCGGCGCAGCACATGCATCAGGTGGTTGGCGCCGATCGACAGCATGTCGCCGTCACCGCCCACCACCCAGACCTTGAGGTCCGGATTGGCGATCTTGATGCCGGTGGCGAAGGCGGGCGCCCGGCCGTGGATGGTGTGGAACCCGTAGGTCGACATGTAGTAGGGGAAGCGCGCGGCGCAGCCGATGCCGGAGACGAAGACATGGTCTTCGGTCCTCGCACCCATGTCGGCCATGGCCTTCTGCATCGCCTTCAGGATGGCGTAGTCACCGCAACCCGGGCACCAGCGTACCTCCTGGTCGGTCGCGAAATCCTTCGGGGTCAGGTTTTCCTTCGGCGCAACGACGTTCATCTCAGGACTCCAGTTCTGCGCGGATGGCGGCTTCGACTTCCGCGATCTTGAAAGGCTGGCCGGCGACCTTGTTCAGGCCCTTCGCCGGAACGAGATATTCGGCCCGCAACAGCTTGACCAGCTGGCCGTTGTTCATCTCCGGCACCAGCACCTTGTCGTAGCCGGCAAGCAGCTCGCCGAGATTGGCCGGCAGCGGCCAGATATGGCGGAGATGGATGTGCGACGCATCGAGACCCGCGTCGCGCATGTTGGAGACCGCCCGGTTGATCGGCCCGTAGGTCGACCCCCAGCCGACGACCGCGAGCCTGCCGCGCTCGTTGCCGATCTCGACCGCCTGGTCGGGGATGGTCTTCGCCACGTTGGCGATCTTCTGCGCGCGGGTGTCGGTCATCACCTGGTGGTTTTCCGGCGCGTAGGAGATGTGGCCGGAATTGTAATCCTTCTCGATGCCGCCGATGCGGTGTTCGAGACCGGGCGTGCCGGGCTTCGCCCAGACCCTGGCCAGCGTCTCCGGGTTGCGCAGGAACGGGTGGAAACCTTCCGGGTCGGTGCGGAAGGAGACCGGGAAACGTTCGTAGCTGTCGACGTCCGGGATCAGCCAGGGCTCGGAGGCGTTGGCGATATAGCCGTCGGACAGCAGGTAGACCGGGGTCATGAACTGGGTGGCGATGCGCACCGCCTCCATGGCGACCTCGAAGCAATCGACCGGCGAGCGGGCGGCGAGCACCACGACGGGGCTGTCCGCGTTGCGCCCGAACACCGACTGGAAGAGGTCGGACTGCTCTGTCTTCGTCGGCATGCCGGTCGAGGGGCCGGCGCGCTGCACGTTGACGAGCACCAGCGGCAGCTCGACACCGATGGCGAGCCCGATGGCCTCCGTCTTCAGCGCCACACCCGGGCCGGAACTCGAGGTCACGCCGAGCGAGCCGGTGTAGCTCGCGCCGATGGCGGAGCAGGCTGCGGCGATCTCGTCCTCGGCCTGGAAGGTGGTGACGTTGAACTGCTTGAGGCGCGCCAGCGTGTGCAGCAGGCTCGACGCCGGGGTGATCGGGTAGGAGCCGAAGAACATCGGCACGTCCGCGAGATGGGTGCCGACCGCGAGGCCGTAGGCCAGCGCTTCGGCGCCGGTGACCGTGCGGTAGAGGCCGGGCTGGATATCCGCCGGCGGCACATGGTAGCCGGGGAAGTCCACTTCCGAGGTTTCGCCGAGGGCATGGCCGGCATTCAGCGCGGCGATGTTGGCCTCGGCGATATCCGGTTTGCTGGCGAACTTGGCGCGCAGGCCGTCGATCGTCGGCTGCCGGTCGCGCCCGAACAGCCAGTAGACGTAGCCCAGCGTCCACATGTTCTTGCAGCGCAGCGCATCCTTCTTCGACAGGCCCGATTCCTTCACCGCCTCCATGGTCAGCGAGGAGATGTCGATCTTCACCAGCTGGTAGCCGTCGAGGGAATTGTCCTCGAGCGGATTCACGTCGAAACCGGCCTTCTTCAGGTTGCGGTCGTTGAATGCGCCGGTATCGACGATCAGCAGGCCGCCCTTGCGCAATCCCTTGAGTTCGACCTTCAGCGCCGCCGGGTTCATCGCGACCAGGCAATCGAAATCGTCGCCGGAGGTGCGGATGGCGCGCGAGCCGAAATTGATCTGGAAGGCCGAGACCCCGAAGGTGGTGCCGACGGGCGCGCGGATTTCCGCCGGGAAATCCGGGAAGGTGGCAAGGTCGTTGCCGGCAAGCGCGGTCGCCTGCGTGAACTGTCCGCCGGTGAGCTGCATGCCATCGCCGGAATCGCCCGCGAAGCGGACGACGGCGGATTCGAGCTCATGGCGTTTGAGGGGTGCTTCCTCGAGAGTCGCGACGGTCATCCCGGAATTCCCAATTTGTTAGTGTACATACGAATTCACACCACACTAGCGTAGCCTGAAACCGGGATCAATCCTCGCGTAAGCGCTTGATCTTCACATCCCCGGGATTGCATAAGTACTGCCTTGGCGTTACGGATACAACCGTAGGAAAATTGGGGATATACCAAGTTTTCCATCTCTATCCCCGCCCGACCGCCAACACCCTGGAGAACGACGATGTCCTATGCCGGAGACCTGAACCCGAAAGAAGCGTGGGAAATGCTGAGCGAAGAGGAGAACGCGGTGCTGATCGACGTGCGCACCATGCCGGAATGGGCCTTTGTCGGCATGCCGGACATCTCCGCGCTGGGCAAGCAGCCGGTTCGCCTTTCCTGGCAGGCCTTCCCGACCATGGATATCGACGAGGACTTCACCGCCAAGCTGGCCGGAGCGGCGCCGGACAAGAACCAGCCGCTGCTGTTCATCTGCAGGTCCGGCGCGCGCTCCGCCCATGCGGCGATGGCGATGACCGCGGACGGCTACACCCGCTGCTACAACGTCGCCGGGGGCTTCGAGGGCGATCCCGACATGAACCGCCATCGCGGCCAGGTCAACGGCTGGAAGGCCGCCGGCCTGCCCTGGGCGCAAAGCTGACCTGACCCGGAACCTGCGCCGCGAGCAGCGCACGCGCCTGGCGCACCAGGTCGGGCCAGATCGCCGACCAGTCCGAACGATGATCCATGCCCGGTACCACCCGAAGCCGGGCCGCTTTCGCCTGGCCGGTGCGGCGGAGAAAACTGTCCAGGACCGACATGGGGACAACCTCGTCGTCTTCAGCGGCGAGATGAATCTGCGGTACCCGTGCGGCGGCCGGCCCGAGAGCGGCCGGGTTGAGCGATCCGTAGAGCGGTGTCAGCCCGCGGATGCGGACCCATGCTTCGATATCGAGGTTGGCTGCAACGGTGATGATGCCGGTGACATCCTCTCGGCGGCTGGCTGCGAGAACGGCGAGGGTTCCGCCGCCGGAATAGCCGACAAGCTGCAGGCTGGAAGCGCCGGTCAGGACCTTCACCCGGTCGATCGCCCCGTCGATGGCCCTGAGAATCTGCTCCCCATACCTGGCGGATGTCCACATTTCCGGCGAACAGGCTCGAACCCGGATATACTGGCAGGGTCGCCCGAGATAGACGACATGCCCGCCGCCATCCGCCAGTGCCATTGCCAGCGCGGTCGCCCGTTTCGGGGTAGGATCCGGGCTGGCGCGGGTGGACGACAGCCACGCGTTGCCATCGCCCTCGATATAGATTGTCAGATGCCCCGCCCGCACTTTCGCGGCCGCCAGGGGCGACAGGAGCACCCGTAGCGGGAAAGTCCCGGTCTCGATGTCTGACATGCGCCACCCGAGCGTCTCGGCACGAGCGATTGATTCTTCCGTGGAGGGCTGGGTCGAGCAGGCCGCCAGCAGCAGGCCGGCCAGCGACGCGGCTAGTACCGCAAACGAAACAGGCGGCGCTTTCGCGCCGCCTGTGCCGGTTCCGATCATGAGATCAGGACGTCTGGCTTACCACCTGATCGAATACCGCGCGGTCGCCGAACCGCCATAGACGGTCAGGTCATTGCGATATTGTCCGATCGCCTGGGCATTCAGCGTGAATTCCTCGGTCAGGTAGAAGTTGGAACCGAGAGCGGCGCTGACACTGAGCCTGTTGTCGTAGCTGCCGCCGGCGTCGTTGTAGTCATAACCGACGAGGGTATTCACGAACGGCTCGGCAACACCGACCCGGTAGGCCGCGCTGCCGCCAAGGTTGACCTGTCCGACGGTGATCGATTCGGAGGCAACGGCGACGCCGTTGGATTCCGTGAACGCGTCCTGTTTCTCGACGATGTACAGCGTGCCGACGCTCGCACCGAGACGAAGCGCGTCACGGGTCCACGAACCGGCGCCGCTGAGCGACCCGGCGAAGCGGTTCGCGTCATTGTCGCCGGTGATCTTGGCGTTCGAGAGCGGGTCGGTCCGGGTGTGGTCGTAATTCAGGCGGGTGTAGCCGAACGTACCGGTCAACGAATAGATCTCGTTGAACAGGTAGGAGAAATAGGCCGTACCGGAGATACCGTCGCCCTGCGTGTCGCCGGCATTGTAGGTCGTATCGGTATCCTGGCTTTCGTAGCCGAGGCCGAGACCGACGATCAACCGGTCGTTGACAGCATAGTCAGCACCGATCATGCCGGTGATGATGTTGGAATCGAACTTGGCGTCGTTTGCATCCCCTTCGGCGCGGATGAAGGCGCCGTTGATCCAGATACCGGCACGGTTCTCACCGGCGCCGCCGGCCGAATCGCCGCGACCGAGGGCGAGAAGTTCGGTGGTGCCGGAACCGACGGCGAGATTGCCCGTGTCGCCCGCGGTAACGCGGTTGACGCGGCTCATCACGAGACCGGTCGTCGCCTGAGCTGCCGCGACCGTCGTCGCGGAACCGGAAACGGCTCCGGAACTCTTGGTCACATTGCCCTGGCAGGATGCGTTGTAGGTATAGCCAGTTTCGTTACACGCCTGCGCGAGAGCATCCCTGCTCGACCACGACATGGCGATAACAGCAACCAATGCTGCGGCGAAAAATGTAAAGCGCATATTCGAACCCCTCGACTTTCTGCCCAATTTCTAGGCTTGTACCACCCAGGTAGCAACGGAATACCAACCGACATGTGGTTGTTACGTACTGGTGTGGCAAATAAAGCACACTCAAGCTAACGCCTTGGCAACCCCAATGTTTCTCTCAATTCGGCGGGAATCGGCATCAGGTTCGCAACACCGTGCCGGGCGGCCGCCTGCAGTCTTGCAAGACCTTCTGCCGCCGTTCCGTCGCTGCCCAGCATGACGAGTCCCGTGAACCAGAGCGATACCGGTTCTTCCGGCCGCATCTCCAGCACCGTGCCGGCGAGCGCCATCACCCTCTCCTCGCGGCCTTCGAGGAGGAGATGATTGAAATAGGGAATCAACAGGTCGGTGCGCCCCGGGGCCAGGACCATGAGGTGATCGGCAAGCCCATCCCACATGCCCACGAGTTCCGCCACAGGTCCCGTGGCCGGGCTTCCGCCGGAGACGAACCGCAACAATCCCGAGGCGTTGACCAGGGTCGTCACCAACGGCAACGGCAGCGGCTGCGCCGCCGCGATCCGGGCATCGGCATTACAGATCAGCGCCGACAGGCGCTCGCCCGTCACCCGTCGCTCCGGCCCGTCCGCGGCGGCGCGGTAGCGGTCAGCCTGTACGCTGACCAGCTGCGCCAGGTAGGCATCTCGATGCCAAAGCGTCAGATCGTCGCGGCCGCAGCGCACGGCGATCTCCGCCGTGCCGAACGCGGTCTTCAGCAACCTGCCGGCGGTGAGCGTATCTCGGAATGCCGTGACCGCAGCCAGTGCGAGAATGACCGCGACGAGGGCTGACATGCCGGCAGTCACGAGACGGCGCCCGATCCGGCCTGGCTGTTTCTCTGCGGATTCGGCAGGTGTCAGGGCGGCGACGGCAACGGCCAGCCAGGCAATGGTGAGAGGCAACTGAAACCAGAAGGAAGCGACCGGCACGATACCGGCCAGCCAGGCCACGGGCAGGATGTCCCCCCGCGTCCTCCACGCCACCGCAAGCCGCCACAGGACCAGCAGCAGGATCGCGGCGGCGACCGGGCCGCCGGCAAGCAGGGCTTCGGTCATGAAATTGTGGGAATGGAAGTCCGTCCGCTGAATGGCATCCCAGTAGGTGAGCGTGTCGCCGACAAGCTCGTGATGCCGGCTGTCGACCACCCGGAGATGCCGCACCAGCGCCTCGCCGAAGCTTCCCCACCCGGACCCGAGGAAGCCGCCTGCGCCGTCGAGGATCTCGGCAAACGACACCTTTATCAGCATCGCGCGCGACCAGACGCTGGCCCAGACCGACAACAGGTAGGATGGTACCAGAGCATGGCCATAGCTGACCAGCAGCCGATCGAAGTCTTCGGGCGCATAGGCGCTGCCCACGGCATAGATCGCCACCGGCATGGCAACCGCGAGCGTGACCGGCATCGCGCAGACCAGCCATCTGAAACGCTGCGGCAGGCGCATGACGACCGGAGCGGTCAGGATCATCAGCGCAAAGCCGAGAAGACCCGCCTTGTTCCCGGACTGGACAATTGCCCAGGCGCAAGCCGGCAGAGCCAGCGCGAGAAGGGTGTTGCGTCGCATTGCCGGCAGGGACACCGAGATCGCCAGGAAGGCGAACGCCACGAAGGCGATATAGTCTCCGAAATAGTAAGGCGCGAAGCCGCGGCCGGCCCGCCCCGTCGCATCGAGGACCAGGATCGCGAGGAAAGCCGTGACCGCGGCTGCCACGACCGCCTTTCGCCAGAACGCAAACCGGAACACATGACGCGCCGCGAGGTAGACGATGGCGCCTTCCAGCAGCGCAAGTCCGCCGACTCCCTGGTCAAGCGGCCCGGAAAGCGACCCGAGCAGCCTGCCGGACAACGCCCCCGTGAGCGTTGTCCAGGCCGCGAGCGCGAGGATCAGCAGGAAGACGGGATCGCGCAGGTCCGGTTTCGGGCCCGTGCCGGCGCCGAACAGCAACGGGACGGCGCACAGGGCCAGCCCGGACGCTACGGCATGCAGGCCCGCAGCCGCCGATTCGGTTTGAACCGACAGTCCGAGATGAAATGGCGGCAGCGACAGGACGAACAGGAACAATGCCGCGCAGACCAGCATCCCCATCACCAGGACGGGAAGTTCGAAGGTCCGGTCTGTCGTCCCATGGTTGGACGGCGATTGCTGCACCTTCCCACCTTCCAGTTGACTCGGTTGATCGACTGGAGACATCACGGCCATGTTGGTTTTGAAATGTCTAGACCTTGAGTTCTAGCAGTGCGTCCACGGGAGCATCGTACGCGTATCGGTTCGCGCAGCTTCGCGATCAGGCGCCCCTGACCTGGGCGACGAAGCGATCGATCTGCTGGCGCAGTTCCTCGGACTGACGGGACAAGTCCGTCGCCGCGCCCAGCACTTCTTCGGACGCCGTGCCGGCTTCCATCGATGCTTCGGTCACCCGAGAGATATTGTCTGTCACTTCGGTAGTTCTTGCCGACGCTTCCTGGACATTGCGGGCGATCTCACCCGTTGCCGCGTCCTGCTCCTCGATCGCGGCCGCAATGGCGCCGGAAATTTCTGACATCTCCTGGATAACGGCAGCGATTTCCGCCATCGCATCCACGGCCTCCTTCGTCGCCGTCGCGACACCGGACACCTGCCCCCCGATTTCGTCGGTCGCCCGCGCGGTCTGGGTGGCGAGGTTCTTGACCTCGCTTGCGACGACGGCGAAGCCCTTGCCCGCCTCGCCGGCACGCGCGGCTTCAATGGTCGCGTTCAGCGCCAGCAGGTTGGTCTGCTCGGCAATGTCGTTGATCAGGTTGACAACCTCCCCGATCTTGTCGGCAGAGGCCTTGAGGCTTTCCATCCGGCGGGCGGTCGTGTCGACGGAGCCGACAGCCTTGGCAGAGATGTCGGTGGACTGGGTAACCTGACGCGCGATCTCCTGGATCGAACTCGCCAGCTCTTCCGAAGCGGCGGCCACTGTCTGGACATTGCTCGAGGCCACTGCGGCGGACTGGGCGACGTTCTGGGCCTGTTCATCGACGCGCCGCGAAATCGATGTCAACGATTTCGCCGTGCCATTGAGCTCGGTCGAGGCCGATGCAACACCATGGACGATGTCGCCGACATTGCGTTCGAAGTCGTCGGCCATCCGGTTCATCATGTCGCGTTTTTCCTGTTCCGCCCTTTTCTCTGCCAGCGCCTGTTCCTGTTCCAGCTGACGCACCTTCTCGGCATTCTCCTTGAAGGTCTGGACGGCGTCCGCCATCCGGCCGATTTCATCGCCGCGCTCACGCCCGGTAACTTCGGTATCAAGATTGCCTTCTGCCAATTCGCCCATGACACCCGTCAACCGGATGATCGGGACGCTGACGCTCCGGCTCACCAGAAACCCGATGGCCGAAACCACGACAAGAACCACGAGCGCAACAATGACGTTCCGGATCATGGCATCCACCAGGGGAGACTCGATTTCATGCAGCGTCTTCTCGGCGACGACCGCCCAGCGCAGGTCTCCAACCTGCAACGGCCGATAGGCGGAAAGCACCTCGCGCCCCTGGATATCGACCGCCGCCTGGATGCCGGTATGGCCGGCCATCGCCTTGTGGAAGGGCTCACTGTCCGTTTTCACCTTGAGCGCCGTCGGTTCGGTCGACAAACGCAGGTCGTTGACCAGATAACCAGCCGGCCCGACGATGTAGGTTTCACCGGTCTTACCGAGTCCCTCGGCTTCCTGCATGATCTCGTTGAACCGTGCCGATGGCGCCTGAACAATCAGGACACCGGCGACGTCCCCGTTCTTCTTGAGAACCGCTGTCGAGAAGAAGATCGCAGGGGCGTCATTGCTCGGCGCATAGGGCCTGTAGGCTGAATTGTATACCTCTCCGGCCATCGGTGCAGACACCGCCGACCGGAATGCATCGGCAAGCCCGGTATCCTTCCACTGCCCCCTGACCAGGTTGGTCGCGTAGTCGCTTTCCTTGAAAACGGAATAGATCACGTCGCCTTCCGGGTTCACGAGAAAGATATCGTAGAAGCCCTTGGTTTCGAGCAGAAGGCGGAAATCGGGATGATACATTCCGTGCGCCAGGTCGTAGACAACGTTGTCCTGCCCCTCATCGAGAAGATGCTTGGACCCGGCGGGATTCGGGTTGTCCGCTATGTAGGATTTCTGAAGCGCATCGAGCGGCGATCCGACGACTGCCTGCCAGCCGGTCCCGAACTCGTCGAAAGCGGACAATGTGCGGTTGGACCCGGCAAGAATAACCATGTCGCCCCTCAGGGTATCAAACATCGTCTCCAATTTTTGGAACCGGGCATCCCGGATCGTCGTCAGCGTATTCTCGACGCCGTCCAATATTGCAGTACGTTCGCTCAGATAGCTTGTAACCCCGAGCGAAACGGCTGTTACCAGAACGGAACTGACGACAATTGCGACCAACCTGGCCGACAGACTCATAGTTTTCATAACCTGCGCTTCCTGTAGTTTTCCGCAGAGCATCTGCCGGACAACGTTCAGGCGGCTTATAGAAAAATTGGCGAGCATATAAAATACGTACAAATCACATATTTTACATAATTAAACTGTTTTTATCAGCAAGAATCCTCCTATATATAGTTATTATACATATACTTAACAAAAACATCGCTCCAGCCGGCAAGGCAGAGAATTCACCCGACACGGGGTGATTCCCGGCCAAGCACCGCGCATTCTGTGGTTTGACCGAAGCCCGGCACAGCATCGAAATCGCCGGACCATTGGCCCCGGAGCAAGCGGGTCCGACTACGCTGACAGCGCCTGGGCGAGATCGGCTTTCAGGTCCTCGACATCCTCCAACCCGACCGACAGGCGCACGAGACCGTCGCCGATACCGAGCGCGGCACGCTCCCCGGCGCTGAGCCGCTGGTGCGTGGTCGTCGCCGGATGAGTGACCAGGCTCTTGGAATCACCGAGATTGTTGGAGATATCGACCAGCTTCAGCGCGTTCAGGAAACGGAAGGCGCGTTCCTTGCCGCCGTCGAGCTCGAAGGCGACGATGGTCGAGCCGCGCTTCATCTGGCGCATGGCCAGCTCGTGCTGCGGATGCGACGCGAGTTCCGGGTAGAGCACGCGCTTCAGGCCGGGCCGGCCTTCGAGGAACTGCGCGACAGCCAATGCATTGTCGCAATGCCGCTCGACGCGCAGCGCCAGCGTCTCCATTCCCTTCAGCATCACCCAGGCATTGAACGGGCTCATGGACGGGCCGGTGTGGCGGATGATCGGGGTCAGCTTGTCGCGGAATTCCTCGTCGTTGAACAGGATCGCCCCGCCGAGGCAGCGGCCCTGCCCGTCGATATGCTTGGTCGTCGAATAGATCACGATGTCGGCGCCGAACTGCATCGGCTTCTGCAACAGCGGGGTCGCGAACACGTTGTCGACCACCACCCGCGCGCCGGCCGCATGCGCCAGATCGCAGACCGCCTTGAGATCGATGACTTCCAGCGTCGGGTTCGACGGGGTCTCGAGGAACACCGCGTCGGTCGGTTTCGACAGCGCATCGCGCCACTGGGAGAGGTCAGCGCCGTCGACCACCACCGTCTCCACCCCGCAGGAGGGCAGGATGTCGGTGACGATGTAGAGGCAGGAGCCGAACAGCGCGCGCGAGGCCACCAGCCGGTTGCCGGAGCGCAGGATCGCGAACAAAGCGGCAAACACCGCCGACATGCCGCTCGCGGTGCCCTGGCAGTAGGTCGCGCCCTCGAGGGCCGCGAGGCGCTTCTCGAACATCGAGACGGTCGGGTTGGCGTAGCGGCTGTAGACATAGCGCACCCGGTCGCCCTTGAAGGCGGCCTCCGCCTCTTCCGCCGATCTGTAGACATAGCCCGAGGTCAGGAAGATCGCCTCGGAGGTTTCCTCGAAGCCGGAACGCTCCAGACCACCGCGCACCAGCGCCGTCTGCTCGGCGAAACCCGCCTCGAAATCTCTGTCGTAAGTCATGTGCAGTCCCCTCGCCGCCCGGAAGCGGCCCAACAAAACAGCCCTGACCAGCGGGTCAGGGCCTTGAAGACTGCCGAGACCTTTTAGCGCGTTGTTTTACGTGGCCGCAAGCTGGTCGCCAAATCACCACGGCGTTTTCGATACCCTCCCCGGCGCGGGCCGTCAAGTGGGCCTTGAACGTTGACCTTCGCGCCTTCCCACCATAGATACCCCGCAGCATTCCCCCCCGGACGCACGCCATGACCGCCATCGCGACAGACCCGCCGACCTCGATTTCAAGCGACCTGCCGCACCCGTCGGTTGGCTGGTGGCTGGTCGGGATCGCCGGGATGGTTTTCGTCATGGTGGTGATCGGCGCGTTGACCCGGCTGACCGATTCCGGCCTTTCCATGGTCGACTGGCGGCCGATCACCGGCTGGCTGCCGCCGCTGACCCACGACGAATGGCAGAAGGCGTTCGACGCCTACCGGCAGTTCCCCGAATATGCCAAGATCAATGCCGGCATGAGCCTGTTCGAGTTCCAGGAGATCTTCTGGCTCGAATTCATCCACCGGGTCTGGGGCCGCCTGATCGGGATCGCCTTCGCGCTGCCGATGATCTATTTCTTCGCCCGCCGCATGATTCCGCTGGGCTTTGCGCCGCGCATCATCGGCCTGTTCCTGCTCGGCGGCGCCCAGGGTTTCATGGGCTGGTACATGGTTCAGAGCGGGCTGATCGACCGGCCGGATGTCAGCCAGTACCGCCTGACCGCGCATCTCGGTCTCGCCTTCGCGATCTATCTCGCGCTGATCTGGACCGCGCTCGACATCCTGCGCCCGCGCCGCCCCGGGCTGGGCACGCTGTCGGTGCGGCTGCTCGGCGCACTCGCGCTCGTCTTCCTCACCGCGATGAGCGGCGGCTTCGTCGCCGGGCTCGATGCCGGCCTCACCTACAACACCTTCCCGCTGATGGACGGCCAACTGGTCCCGCCGGGCTATCTCGTCTACGAGCCGGCCTGGAAAAGCCTGTTCGAGGACATCCCGACGGTACAGTTCAACCACCGCCTGCTGGCCACCATCACCGGCATCGCGGTGCTCATTGTCTGCGTGAAGTCTCTCGGCGCGGTCGAAGCGCCGGCGGCGCGGCGCGGCCTGATGTGGTCGAACGCGCTGGTGCTGGGACAATACACCCTCGGCATCGCGACCCTGCTCAGCGTCGTCGCCATCCCGCTCGCCACCCTGCACCAGGCGACAGCACTGGCGCTGATGACCGCCCTGGTGTTCTCGGCGCATGCGGTGCGGCGGGGGTAGGTTACTCGCCACACATAGAAGCACCCAACCTCAAAAGTATTCGTCATCCTGGATGGCGCGTAGCGCCAGTCCGGGATCTCCTGAGTTCGCGACAACCTCCCGAGGTCCCGGGCTCCGCCTGACGGCGGCCCCAGGATGACAACACACGAAAGCTTACCCCTGCCGCTGCGCTTCCTTGCCGATCACCTTGCGGACGCGGCGGACGCCGAGCCAGGCGAGGATGGCGACAACCGGCACGGCGATCGCCGTGACGATCTCGGCATTCACCGGAAGACCGCCCGCATGCAGCCCCTTCGCCATGTAGCCGACGAGGCCGACCGCGTAATAGGTGATCGCCGCAACCGACAGGCCCTCGACGGTTTCCTGCAGGCGGAGCTGCAATTGCGCGCGACGGTCCATCGAGGCGAGCAGGTCTCGGTTCTGGGCTTCCAGCGCCACGTAGATGCGGGCCTTCAGCAGGTCGCTGGCGCGCGCGATGCGCGCC
>JAVKCR010000406.1:0-5166 GCA_040222645.1 Rhodospirillales bacterium | reverse complement strand
TGTCGATCAGGCCGGTATCGTTGTCGTAGATTGTCTTTTCGCCCAGCCGGTAGCCGCCGACGGCGTAGATGCAGGCAATGTCGCCGCGCATGAACCGGCTGGCATAGCCGACGGTGCGGATGCCGTCATCGTGGGCCAGCTTCTCGGTCGGGCCCGGCGTGATGACCTTGTCCTTCACCAGCTCCGCCAGCTTGGCGTCGAACGCCTTGCGGTCGGCGAGCGTCCTCTCGGCGGTTTCGGAATACCAGGTGGCGCTGCGCTGCGACTGGATCCAGCCACGGTCTCCGAGATCGTAATTGTCCACCGGGGCGGCGCCCTCGGCGGCCTTGCGGGTCACCGACGCGATGTCCTCATGCAGATAGATCGGGATGTCGAGATCGGTGCCGGCCAGTTCCACGGAACCGCTTTCCGGCGTTTCCGGCGCGCCGGACACACCGAACTGCTCGAAACCGGTCACGCACCCGCCCAGCAGAAGCATCGCCGCGAAGCCTGCGATGAAGGTCCTGTTCATGCCAGCCTCCGTTCCGGAGTTCCCAAGAGTGTGAGCCTAGGTAACAGCCGTGCCGGTATCAACCTTTCAAATTGGGGAGGCCGGACTCAGCTTTCCGGCGCTTGCGGCGGGTGGAGCGACAATCCGCCCAGAATACGGTCACGGAGCCCGGGATTGATCGAGCCTGCCCGACAATAGTAGCCGGACAGGTAATGGCCGGGCCGGTCGGTATCCCTGACGAAAACCAGGCAGGCCCGGCCGGAATGCCGCACGGTGTCGTGGAGTCCCGTCCAGTCGGCGCCGGCGCCGTCATAGGGCGTCGCGGTCAGCGACTTGCCGCGGGAAACCTTCTTCCATCTCTCGTCGAGCATGGCCCATCGTTCGCGCAGAGAGGAGCCGTTGGAGAGGATAACCTCGGCGCGCGGGTCGCCGTCGGCGGGGGCAAAAACCGCCCGGGTTTCCACCGCGTCTCCCTTGCCGTCGCCGCGGGCGACGGAGAGCCGGGGCAGGGGAGGCAGGCCGTCTGCCATGATGCTGAACGGTATCTCGTCGGCGAACACCGCCCAGTATTCGTCCCCGAGGTCCGGCAGGGCGCCGGCGGCGCGCAATTTCTCCAGTTCCTCGGCCAGCAGGCGGCTGACGACAGGCAGGGCCGCCTGGCGATGCATGCCGGGGGTCAGTTGCGGGGAATAGAGCGTCCGCAACAGGATTTCGTCCCAGGTGGTGAGCGCTCCCTTGTTGTGCATGTAGCTGAGCGTGGATTCCAGCCGGTGGGAATGTCCGTCGAACCCGAAGGCATGCATCAGCTCGTGATCGAGGCATTCCTCGAAATCCTTCAGATCGCCGGCCGGCAGATGAAGCGTTGCGGAGAGAATGGCGCCGTTCGAATCGTCGGGATTGGCGACGCAGAGCGTGTCGCTGCTGGCCCGCGCCCGGATCTGGGAAGAGGGAACGACCACGATCTTGAAGTTGTAGCGTTTGGCGTCGAGACCCTCCCAGTGCAGGTCGACTCCTGTCAGTTCCCGGAACCGTTCCAGCCGGTCGCGGATCAGTCGTTCCTTCTCGACCGTCACGGCGCCGCCGGCAGTAACCCGCAACGGCAGCTTCCATCTCTTGACGACACGTTGGAAGCTCCGGACCTTCTTGGTCAGGAAGACATCGTCGTTTCCGAATGCCGCCTCGTCGAAGAAGGCGGTGAGGCGGGCATGGACGGGATCGGCAGCGATCGCGGCCGGGCGGTAGGCGACATCGTCGACCCGAAGTCGGGTCGCCTGGTTGACGCAGCCGGCAACGGCCAGGGCTGCCAGCAGAAGCAGTGCTTTCCTCAAGCGCCCGCCTTCTTCAGATCGGCGGCATAGCGGTCGCGATCCTTAACCTTGGTGACCTTGCCGATCATCTGCCTTGTCTGATCGAGCATCTCTTCCGGGCCGCAATAGAGCGTCTCGATGATTGAATCGATCATGCCGGTATCGTTGTCGTAGGGCGTACGGCCGCCGAGCCGATAACCGGCATAGGCATATATGCAGTTCTCGCTGCCGCGCCGGAAGGATACCAGGTACCCGAGCGCGCGCAGCTTGTCCTCGTGACGGACCTCCTCGATACTGCCGGCCGGGATGTCACGACCTCCCAGGAGTCGCTTCACACGTTCCTCGAACTTTTCCCGGCTCTTGACGTCGGTTTCCGTCTGGCTGGAAAACCAATGCGGTGCCCGCTGGGTCTGGATTTTTCCGTGATCGCCGAGGTTATAGCTGTCGATCGGGGAGGTGTTATCCCGGACTTCCTGGGTTACCGAGGCGATCTCGCTGTGGAGATAGAGCGGGATGTCGAGGTCGGTGCGGGCAAACTCGATCTCCTTCGCATCGGATATCTGCATCCCGCGCCCGCCGGAATCCCGGGGGCCGTCGGTGACGCAGGCCGAGAGGAGGAAAGTTGCAGCGAGGCAGATAACGACCTGTTTCATACGTAGCTCCGGAGCAATGGGTTTCCGGAGCAAGCGTATGAAAGGTTGGTTTTCTGTTCAACCTTTTATAGGCGTCAGGAAATCCCGCTGCGGCCCATCTCGAGGAACTTGCGGCGGCGGGCGGCGCGCAGATTGTCGCCGGTCTCCGCGGCCATCGCGTCGAGGGCGTGTTCGACGCGGTCGCCGACCATGTCGATGGCCGCGCCCGGGTCGCGGTGGGCGCCGCCGAGCGGTTCGTTGATCACCTGGTCGATGATGCCGAGGCGGAAAAGGTCTTCCGCGGTGATCTTCATGGCGGTGGCCGCATCCGGGGCCCTGGTGCCCTCGCGCCAGAGGATCGAGGCGCAGCCCTCCGGCGAGATCACCGAATAGACCGCGTGCTCCAGCATGTAGACCCGGTTGGCGGCGGCGAGCGCGATGGCGCCGCCGGAACCGCCCTCGCCGATCACCACGCTGACCGTCGGCACAGCGAGATCGAGGCAGGTTTCGATCGAGCGCGCGATGGCTTCCGACTGGCCGCGCGCCTCGGCATCGATGCCGGGATAGGCGCCGGAGGTGTCGACCAGGGTGACCACGGGCATGCCGAAGCGTTCGGCGAGGCGCATCAGCCGGTCGGCCTTGCGGTAGCCCTCGGGCCGGGCCATGCCGAAATTGTGCTTCAGCCGGCTTTCGGTGTCGGCACCCTTCTCGTGGCCCATCAGCAGGATGGACCGGCCGCGGAACCGGCCGATACCGCCGATGATCGCCGCGTCTTCGGCGAAATTGCGGTCGCCGGCCAGCGGTTCGAACTCGTCCATCAGCCGCTCGGCATATTGCAGGAAATGCGGCCGGCCGGGATGGCGGGCGACCTGGGTCTTCTGCCAGGGCGTCAGCTTGCCGTAGGTCTGGGTCAGCAGCCGTTCGACCTTGGTCTGCAGGCGGCCGACTTCCTCGGCGATATTGAGCTCGCCGGAACCGGAGATATGCCGGAGTTCCTCGATCTTGCCCTCGAGTTCGGCGACGGGTTTCTCGAAATCCAGATAGGAATGCATGTCAGTTCCCTAGCACGGGGCGTCAGGTTTGGCGATGGCTGCGTGAAGTGGCGGGGTCAGGTGCGGCCGGCGATCTGCTCGGCCTTCTGGACCATCACCTCGGCCTGCTTGATCGAGGCGATGTCGATCAGCCGGCCGTCCAGCGCGACGGCGCCCTTGCCCTCTTTCTGGGCCTGTTCCATGGCCTCCAGGATTCGTTTCGCCTGCGCAACCTCCTTCTCGGAGGGGCTGAAAACCTCGTTGGCGAGGCCGATCTGGCTGGGATGGATCGCCCATTTGCCCTCGCAGCCGAGCACCGCGGAGCGGCTGGCCTGGGCCTTGTAGCCGTCCGGGTCGGAGAAGTCGCCGAACGGCCCGTCGATGGGGCGCAGACCATGCGCGCGGGCGGCGACAACCATGCGGGCGATGGCGTAATGCCACATGTCGCCCCAGTGATAGTCGCGGCCGCCGGCCTCGTCGGCGTCGGTCAGCACGCCGTAGCCCGGGTTCGGGCCGCCGATGCCGGTGGTCTTCGCCTTGGTCGAGGCGGCATAGTCGGCGACGCCGAAATGCAGGCTCTCGTTGCGCTTCGAGGCGCCGGCGATCTCGTGCACGTTGGCCATGCCGAGCGCGGTCTCGATGATCATCTCGAAGCCGATCTTCCGCGGCCGGCCCATCGCGTCCTCGATCTGGGTGACCAGCATGTCGATGGCGTAGATGTCGGCGGCGGTGCCGGCCTTCGGGATCATGATCAGGTCGAGGCGCGGGCAGGCCTCCACCACGTCGACCACGTCGCGGTACATGTAGTGGGTGTCGAGCCCGTTGATCCGGAGCGAGACCGTCTTGGTGCCCCAGTCGATGTCGTTGAGGCCCTCGATGATGTTCTTGCGCGCGCGCGGCTTGTCGTCCGGTGCGACGGCGTCCTCGAGGTCGAGGAAGATCACGTCGACGGCGCTTTTCGCGGCCTTCTCGAAGAGTTCCGGACGGGAACCGGGAACGGCCAGTTCGCTGCGGTTGAGCCGCGGTTCGGCCTGTTCGACGATGGTGAAGCTCATGGAGGTCTCCCGTTTGTCAGGGCGCGATGCCGCAGCGCAATGAACAAACGGGAAGGCGTGGCGTCAAGCGGAATCCCGGAGCCGGGCCGCCCAGCCGGGCAAAACCCCGCCCAGCGCCTGGGTCGCCTCGTAGGAAACCGTGCGCACCAGGCGGCCGAGCGACGGGATGCGCTCGTCGGTCACGCGGGCGGCGGGGCCCGATACGCTGAGCGCCGCGATCGGGTCGCCATGCTCGTCATAGAGCGCGGCGGCGACGCAGCGAAGCCCGACCGCATGTTCCTCGTCGTCGATGGCGTAGCCCTGGGAACGGGTGTTCGCCAGCGCCGCTTACAGCGCCGCCGGGGTGGCGATGGAGCGGCCGGTGACGCGCTGGAGGCCGACCCGGTTGAGCAGGCGCGCAACCTGGTCGTCCGGCCGCGCGGCGAGGATTGCCTTGCCGACGGCCGACGAGGTCATCGGCACCCGTGCGCCGGGCTTGGCGAAGGCCCGCATCATCTCGCGGCATTCCACCTGGGCGAGGTAGACCGCCTCCTCGCGGTCCTCGACGGCGAGGTTGGTGGTCTCGCCGCTCTCCTCCATCAGCCGGCGCATGAAGGGCCGGACCATGCCGATCAGTTCGCGCGAGCGCACGAAGGCATTACCGACGGCGAA
>JAVKCR010000405.1:0-7377 GCA_040222645.1 Rhodospirillales bacterium | reverse complement strand
CGTTTTCGACCATGAAAGCGGCGCTCAGTTCTACTTCCATGTTCACCGCGACGTATCCGGTGAAATCGGTCATTTCCATACGTTCCTGCGAACCGGCTCCGCAGGGGATGGCGGGTCCGGCGCCATGCACCTGGTCGCGATCTCGATGAGCCGGCTGGGCCAGGCCCAGTCGCTGTTCACCACCAATCGCTGGGTGACCGGCGAATCATGGTCGCCCGCAACGGAGGTCATCGCGGCATTGCCCGGTTTCGGTATCGATCACGCGGCGCCGTCCTGGCCGCTCAATATATGGATAACGTCGATGCTTGCGCTGTTCCGGCCCGAAATCAGCTGGCTGCTGGGCCAGCGTGACCTCGCGATCGACAGGCTGGTCGGCGCAGGCCGGGAACCGGGGGCGGCGCTGGACGACAGGACGCTCGAAATCTGTTCCGAACTGTCCATTTCAGTCGACCGGCGGCTGAACCTGCTCCGGGCCGAGATGACGCGCCGCAATGAAAGATAGGGGGCGCTCCGACTGTCGGGCAGACGGAGCGCAGGCCGCCTATGCGTTGAGAACGCGCTTCGGATCGCCGTTGGACCAGGCGAGGATGTTCTCCACCGACTGGCGGTACATCTCGGCGTAGTTCTCCTCGATGACGTAGCCGAGATGCGGTGACAGCAGCACGTTCGGCAGGGTCCGCAGCGGATGGTTTACCGGCAGGGGTTCGACGTCATAGACATCGAGGCCGGCGCCGGCGATGCGCTTGGCCACGAGGGTGTCGATCAGCGCAGCCTCCTCGACGATGGGACCGCGCGAGGTGTTCACCAGGTAGGCGGTCGGTTTCATCAGGCCGAGTTCGCGGGCCCCGAGCAGACCGCGCGACCGCTCGCTGAGGATGAGGTGGATCGAAACGAAGTCCGAGGTCGACATCAGTTCGTCGAGGCTCACTCGCGTGACGCCGCCGACTTCAGCGCAGCGTTCGTCGGTCAGGTTCTGGCTCCAGGCCACGACATCCATCTCGAAGGCCTTGGCGACCATGGCCGCCCGTGCGCCGAGCTTGCCGAGACCGATGATGCCGAGGCGCCGGCCGTTCAGCCCGATCGGCAGGCCGGACTGCCAGCCGCCGCTGCGCATGTCGGCATCTTCCGGGGCGATCCGCTTGGCGAGGCCGAGGATGATGGCCCAGGCATGCTCGGCGGCGGCATATCCGGAGGAGGTGGTGCCGCTGACGGTGATGCCGAGATCCTTCGCGGCGTCCATGTCGAAGGCGAGGTTGCGCATGCCGGTGGTGATCAGCAGCTTGAGCGCCGGCAGGCGCTTGAGGAGGCTGGCCGGGAAGGGGGTGCGCTCGCGCATGCCGACGATCACCTCGAAGCCCTGCAGCGCGGCGGCGGCTTCGTCCTCGCCGGTGAAGGGCTTGTCGAAGACGACGACTTCGCCCAAGGCGTCGACGGCGCTCCAGTCGGCCATTTTCCGGGAAACGTTCGAGTAATCGTCCAGCACGGCAATCTTCATGGTCGTATCCTCACAGGTTTGCATTGGCCCGGTTGCGGGGTTGCGCTAACCATTGTTGGCACTGGGCGGGAAATCAAGGGAGGAGGCGATGGCATTGCATTTCGAACGCGGGGAATTCGAGACCCGCATTGCAGCGGCGCGGGTCGGCATGGCCGCGGCAGGCCTCGACGGCCTGCTGATGTTCCGCCAGGAGAGCATGTACTATCTCACCGGCTACGACACCTTCGGCTATGTCTTCTTCCAGTGCCTCTATCTCGGCGCCGACGGTACGATGACCCTGCTGACCCGGGCGCCCGACCTGCGCCAGGCACGGCATACCTCGATCATCGAGGATATCCGTGTCTGGGTGGACCGCGACGGCGCCTCGCCGGCCGGGGACTTGCGCGCTATCCTCGAGGAGCATGGCTGCAAGGGGAAGCGGCTCGGGGTCGAGTACGAGGCCTATGGCCTGACGGCGCGGAACGGCAAGCGGCTCGACGCCGCCCTCGAAGGCTTCTGCACGCTGGAAGATTGCTCGGAACTCGTCACCCGGCTCCGCGTGGTCAAGAGTCCGGCGGAGATCGCCTATGTCCGCCGCGCTGCCGAGCTTGCCGACGACGCGCTCGATGCCGCGACGGCGATCATCCGGCCGGGCGCCTTCGAGGGGGATGTCCTGGCGGCAATGCATGGCGCGATCTATCGCGGCGGCGGCGACGACCCGGGCAACGAATTCATCATCGGTTCCGGTCCGGACGCGCTGCTCTGCCGCTATTACAGCGGCCGGCGGACGCTCGGCGCCACCGACCAGATCACGCTGGAATGGGCGGGCGTCTACCGTCACTACCACGCGGCCATGATGCGCACGATCTGCGTCGGCGAGGCGTCTGAGCGGCACCGCTACATGCATGCGGCGACGACCGAGGCGCTGGCCGCCTGCGAGGCGGAGGTGCGGCCGGGCCGGACCATGGGCGACGTCTTCGATGCCTATGCCCGCGTGCTGGATGCTGCAGGCCTGAAGGCCGGCCGGCTCAATGCCTGCGGCTATTCGCTCGGCACGACCTTCGCCCCGAACTGGATGGACTGGCCGATGTTCTATGCCGGCAACCCGGTGGAACTGGCGCCGGGCATGGTGCTGTTCCTGCACATGATCGTCTATGACGACGCGCGCAACATGGCGATGGCGCCGGGCCACACGGTGCTGGTGACGGGAACTGGATGCGACCGGCTGTCGCGCAGTCCGCTCGACCTGGTGGTCCGGAAGGACTAGCCGGCGGCGCGCTGCCCCGGCCGCGTGATCCAGGCGAAGCGGCTGACGAGCAAGGCCATCAGCAGGAACAGTCCGGTAAACAGGCCATAGAGCAGACCGGGCGTGCCGAATTCGAGATGCACGCCGAGCAGCCAGGCGAAGGGCAGGGCGCAGAACCCGAAGGCGACCAGGTAGGCGATGGTGCCGAAGGTGACGTCGCCGAACCCCCTGAGCGCCCCGGTGACGACCGCCTGGCCGCCATCGGCGATCAGCACCAGGGCTGTGATCGCGACGGCCGTGGTGGCGAGCGGTATCAGCACCGGGTCGTCGGTGTACAGCCCCGCGACCTCGCCGGCGCCGATCAGCAGGAACGGGGTGAGGGCCAGCATCGCGGTGATGTTGAGCCCGAGCGCGGTCCAGCCGCTGCGGCGAACGCCGGTCATGTCGCCGGCGCCGGTGGCGCGGCCGACCTCGACCGAAGCCGCCGCGCCGATGCCGAGCGACAGCATGAAGATGATTGCCAGCACATTGTAGGCTATCTGCATGGCGGCAACCGCGTTGGCGCCGATCCAGCCGGCGAAGATCACGGTTCCGTTGAAGCTCGATGATTCGAGATACTGGGCAACGGCGACCGGCCCGCCCTTCTTCAGCATGCGCTGCACGACCGAGAGATATTCGCCGACGGTCCCCCGGACCACGAGCGCGCCCTTGTGGGCCATCTGGATCACGGCTGCCAGCGCCAGGGCGGCCATCAGCCATCGTGTCGCCGAGGTGGCGATTGTCGCCTCCACCGCGGCGTTGCCGCCCTCGCTGATCAGGATGATGTTGCCAAGGACGTTCGCCAGGTTGCCCGCGACCACGATGCCGAGACCGATATTCGGCCGTCCGAGGCTTTCGAGCAGGAATACATTGGCGATGTAGAGCGCGATCGCGGGCATGCCGTATGCGAAGGCCCGCATCACTTCTCCGCCGCCGGCGGCGAGTTCCGGCGGCTGACCGAGCCAGCCGAGAAGCGGTTCGCCGAACCACAGGAACATCCCGGTGAGCATGCCGCAGATGATTGCGAGCCCACAGCCGACCAGCCAGATCCGGGCCGTTTCGCCGGGACGCCCGGCCCCGATCGCCTGCGACGACAGGATCAGCACCGACGTCAGCAGCCCGATCATCACGACCAGCGCCGGAACATGCATGGCATTGGCGATGCCGAACTGGGCGAGCGGTTGCACGCCGGCATGGCCGATCATCGCGGTATCGACGGCGACCATGACGAGCAGACCCGCGCGGGCCAGCATCATGGGTGCGGCCAGTCGGGCGATTCGCCAGGCGGTGCGTCTTGTTTCCGGTGCGAGCGGCATTTAAGTGAAGGCGGCGGTTCTTGAGGGTCCCGTCATATGGGCGGCATGGCGTTGCATTGCAAAGAGAATTGTATACGCCAGGCCCGGGGGGCCGGTAGAAGAGGGCTAACTGATAGCATGCCGCCTACCATCACTATATGGTAGGCGACTGAAGCCCGGGGAAACCCGACATCGGGGACGTCCGTACCGGAGGAGAAGCCGGCGGTACGGAAAAGACGGAATTGGAATGAGCAAGGTAGGGCGCCGTCAGAGCGGAGCGGCTGAAGCCGGGAACGGCAAGGTCGAGGATGCCGCCGCCTCAGCCGGCACCGATAGGCCGGAAGAGGCGGTCACGCCCGATGACGGCGTCAAAACGGAACTCTTCGGCCTGAATGAAGAACCGGCGGGAGAAGCACCCGCCGAACGCTGGCCGACTGGCGCCGAACTGACAGAGGCCGGTCGGGATATCGCGGGGTCGCTTGCCGGCGCGGGGGACTGGGTTCTCCAGCTCGACGGCACCGATATCGAATTCGCCGACATCGAGAGACCTGCCGAAGGCGGCAAGGGCGCCCGAATCCAGATGTGGGACGGCTCCGAGCTGATCTTCGAGGAAGCCCCGGATGATGTCGCGCCGGCGTCAGGCGGGAAGTCCGGCAAGCGGCCTCGCCGAGGTTAACCGGGTCTTAAGGGGCGCATGCTAGACCTTGTCCGGTTAATTTCGGAGGCGGTCTCATGCGGTCCGGTCATATCGGCACGGTTGCGATGGCAGCGGTGCTCTCAATCACGGGGCAGTCGCTTGCCCAGCAGCCGCTCATCCCGTTGCCGCCCGGAACGCAATCCGCCCAGTTGCCGCCGCCGGCCGGCCCCCTGACGACTCCGCAGCCGGCATCCTCCGGCGGGCAGATTCCGCTACCGCCGTCGGCGCCCGCTCCCGCCTCCGCTCAGCCGGCGCCACCACCGTTTCCGACGGCTCCGAACGCCGTGCCTGCGCCCCCGGCAGCCCGGCCGGTCTCGTCCCCCCCCGCAGGACAACCCGCCGCATCGCCGCCCGGCCTGAAAAGCCGCATCAGCCAGTATATCGGGCCGGACTGGTCGGGATATGCCGTCGTCGGGCCGGCCTACCGGCCGGAATATCTCGGATCGGAAAAGAACGAGCTCGGCATCTTCGGTGATTTCCGCATCGATTACGCCGACCGGTTCTTCCTCGGTCTGAGGGACGGGCTTGGCATGAACATGATCAACCAGCCGCAGATCAAGGCGGGTCCGAGGCTGGTCTACCGGTTCGGTCGCGACAAGGAAGACTCCGCCGTCCTGTCCCAGCTGGAGACGATCGACAATTCGGTCGAGATCGGCTTCTTCATGTCCTACGTCTGGGAGCAGTGGGAAGCCAACTTCACCATCGACAAGGATATCAGCAACGCCCATGACGGCATGCTGGCCGAAACGGGCTTGGCCTACAGCATGGAAGTGTCGCCACAGCTCACGGTTCGTTTCGGTCCGTCGCTGACCTGGGGCAACCAGTCATACATGCGGAAGTTCTATGGCATCACGGCGGCTGAATCGGCGGCCAGCGGCCTGACGGCCTATGAACCGAAATCGAGTTTCCGGGATCTCACGCTCGGGGTGAGCGGCGACTACAAGATCGACAACGAATGGTCGCTCGCCTTTGAAGCGAAGCTCATCAAGCTGCTGGAGGATGCCGCGGACAGTCCGCTGGTCAATGACGTCGGCGACGATCTGCAGGTCTATCTTGGCGCCGGCGCCAAGTACACATTCTGATTTGGCTTTTTGGTTTCGAAGAATTTGAATTTGTCAAGCAAAAACAGCGTGAAGGGTTTTGCTCGACCTGTTCGGAGGGACTTACTAGTGTTCGGATGCACTGGACTTGCTGTTTCGGGGAAGGGCGCAGCGCAGTGCAGCTTGATGGCGGGGTTTCGATTCGGGGGACTACGCATAATCCGATATTTATTCCGAACGGCGTTGCTGTAAGGAATTAGGAAACGCAATTGAGCTAAAATTGCGGTCAGGGCGGGCGTATGTCTGGAAAGAAGGGTGGTTATGAGCGTTAACAGCTTTTTCGCACGAGAGGACTGGCCAGAGAAACTGGGACCTCTGTCAGCTGTTCGCGGCAGCCTGATGGATTTGTTCCTGTCGTCCTTCACGCTCAACGTTCTTGGCCTCGCCCTGCCGCTGGCATTGCTACAGGTTTATGACCGGATCCTGCCGAACGAGGCGGAAAGCACCCTGGTGCTGCTGATGCTCGGTATTGCCGGTGCGGTCATCCTGGAAGGCTTCCTGCGGCTTGGCCGGACCTACATCAGCGGTTGGGCCGGCGCGAAGTTCGAACATCTGGCGGGAGTCAGCGCCGTCGAGCGGCTGCTGCTCACCAACCTGGCGGATTTCGAGCGCGAAGGTTCCGGTGTGCACCTGGAGCGGCTTGGATCGCTGAACACGCTCAAGGACTTCTATTCCGGCCAGGCATTCCTGACGCTTGCCGACATTCCCTTCGCGGTGCTTTTCCTTGGACTGATCGGGTATCTCGCCGGCTTGCTGGTCTTCATCCCGGTGACGATCTTTTTCCTGTTCATCGCCTTCGCCGTCTTCTTCGGCTCGCGCCTGAAGAAGGCGGTCGGTGACCGGATGACGGCGGATGACCGCCGGTACAATTTCATCATCGAAGTGCTGGCCGGCATTCACACCGTGAAATCGATGGCAATGGAAAGCCAGATGCTGCGCCGGTACGAGCGGTTGCAGGAATCCTGCGCGGTGGCAGACGGCGCGGTGGCGCTGGACAGCGCCAATGCACAATCGCTCGGCTCGGTCTTCTCGCAGCTGACGACGGTTGCCGTGGTCTGCGGCGGCGCTCTCTATGTCATCGACGGACAACTGACCATCGGCGGGCTCGCCGCCTGCACCATGCTTGCCGGCCGCGCGATGCAGCCGCTGCAGCGTGGTGTCGGTATCTACACGCGCTTCCAGACCATCCTCATCGCCCGGGCGCGCCTGCGTGAATTGTGGAAGCTGAAGCCGGAATCGGTCGCCAGCATGCCGAAGCTCGGTCATGTCGACGGCAGCCTGGAAATGCGCGATGTTGCGTTCCGTTTCAATGCCGACGACGAGGTGCCGGTTCTCGAGGACATCAACGTCAAGCTCCGTGCCGGCGAGGCGATGGGTATCGCCGGGGATAATGGCAGCGGCAAGACGACCCTGCTCTGGCTGATGATGGGGGCGCTGCGTCCGTCCGAGGGCGATGTGCTTGTCGATGGCCAGAACCTGCGCGAGTTCGATCCGCACTCATACCGCTCGCAGATCGCCTACCTGCC
>JAVKCR010000404.1:0-3571 GCA_040222645.1 Rhodospirillales bacterium | reverse complement strand
AGGACCCATGCCTGAGCGTCCGCCAAATCAAAGGCCGGTGCCGATACCCGGGCAGCTCGGAACGGTGCCAATCGGTGAATCTGTCAGGCGCGGCTAAAGCTCAGGCATGGGTCCTGACTTTCGTCAGGATGACGAGTGTTGGTGATGATTGAACGACCTCGGCCGAAACCCAAACACCTCGACCTCGTCCTGAAACGAGTTCAGGACGAGGACATGCCTCAATCCCCGCTCATGTAAGCCGGGTTGCCGGCCGAGCCGGCTTCGATCTGGGCTTCGAAGGCGCGCAGGCGCTTGTAGACCGAGATCAGCTCGACGATCGTCGACCAGCTGTTGACCAGGAACTGGAACGAGGATTCCACCCGGCCGAAGGCGCGGATGATCTGCTGCATCACGCCGAGGGTGAAGGCGCCGGCGACGATGGTCGGGCCGAGCGCGATGTAGGGCACCAGCACGCCGAACTGCAGGTAGGACCATTTCGCGACGTCGAAATACATGTAGTGGAAGAACAGCCGGAAATAGTTCTTCCGGACATTCCAGAACAGGTCGCGCACGGTCGGCGGGTCGGCGCGCTCGCCGTGATCCTCGCCATAGACCAGTTCCTTGCGGTAGGCCGCCTCGACCTTCTGGTTGTTGAATTCGAGCCCCGGCAGCTTGATGCCGACGACGGCGAGCAGTGCCGTGCCGCCCAGCGCGAACAGGATGGCGACATAGATCAGCGCGTGGTCGACATGACCGATCACCGGCAGTTCGGTGACCTGCTTCGACAGTTCCCAGAGGATCGGCAGGAAGGCGATCAGGGTCAGGATGCTGCGCACGAAGCTGATCCCGAGTCCTTCCATGATGCGGGCGAAGCGCATGGTGTCTTCCTGCACGCGCTGGGCTGCGCCCTCGATATGGCGGAGCATGTGCCAGTGCGACATGTAGTAATCGTTCATCGCGGTGCGCCAGCGGAAGATCCAGTGCTTGGTGAAGAACTCGATCAGCACGGCGATGACGATATAGAGCCCGGCGATCCAGCCGAAGGTCGCGAGTTCGCCGTAGAATTGCGCCGTCGTCACTTCCCCGGGCTTGCCCAGCGCCTTCTGGACGATGTCGTAGAAACTGCCGAACCACTCGTTGATCATCACGTCGAGCTCGACCTTGTACCAGGTCACGACGATGATCACCGCGCCGCCGATCCACGACCAGATCGCCCAGCGCCCATCCATGAAGAATGACCGAAACATGCTGCCTCCCGCGCCTGCCCGGCGCGCTCCCGGTTAATGGTTTCCGGATGCCGGACGGACGGATGCCCGGCCCTACATGCCGACGAAATTCTCCAGCCAGCGGATGTCGTAATCACCGTTCTGGAAATCGGGATTTTGCACCAGGCGCTGGTGCAGCGGAATGGTCGTCTGGATGCCGCCGATCACGTACTCGTCAAGCGAACGGCGCAGCCGCATCAGGTATTCGTTGCGGGTCCGCCCGGAGACGATCAGCTTGGCGACCATGCTGTCGTAATGCGGCGGGATCGAATAGCCGGAATAGATACCCGAATCGACCCGTACACCGAGACCGCCCGGTGCGTGATATTCGCCGATGGTGCCCGGTGACGGCGCGAAGGTTTCCGGGTTCTCCGCATTGATGCGGCATTCGATGGCGTGGCCCTGGATGACGATGTCCGCCTGGGTGTAGCCGAGGGGGGCACCGGTCGCGACGCGGATCTGTTCGCGCACGAGATCGAGGCCGGTGACGGCTTCCGTGACGGGATGCTCCACCTGCAGGCGGGTATTCATCTCGATGAAATAGAACTCGCCGTCCTCGAACAGGAACTCGATGGTGCCGACGCCGCGGTAGCCCATCTTGCGCATGGCATCCGCCACGGTCTCGCCGATGCGGTTGCGCTGTTCGGCGTTGAGCGCGGGCGACGGCGCCTCTTCCAGCACCTTCTGGTGACGGCGCTGCAGGGAACAGTCGCGCTCGCCGAGATGCACCGCGTTACCGTGGTTGTCGCACAGCACCTGGATCTCGATATGGCGGGGCCGGCCGAGGAATTTCTCGATATAGACCGCGTCGTTGCCGAAGGCGGCGCCCGCTTCCTTGCGCGCGCCGTCGAAGGCGCCGGCCATCTCGTCGGCCTTGCGCACGACCTTCATGCCGCGCCCGCCGCCGCCGGCGGTGGCCTTCACAAGGACCGGATAGCCCATTTCGGCGCCGAGCTTCTCCGCCTCGGCGATCGAACCGACCTCGCCATCGGAACCCGGAACCACCGGGATGCCGAGCTTCTGCGCGGTGCGCTTCGCCTCGACCTTGTCGCCCATGCGGCGGATATGTTCCGCTGTCGGGCCGATGAAGACGATGCCGTGATCCTCGACCATCTGCGCGAAATCGGCATTCTCGGAGAGAAACCCGTAGCCCGGATGGATGGCGTCCGCCCCGGTGACGATGGCGGCGGTCAGGATCGCCGGCATGTTGAGATAGCTCAGCCGCGCCGCCGGCGGACCGATGCAGACAGCCTCATCGGCCAGCCGGACATGCATGGCGTTCGAATCGGCGGTGGAATGCACGGCGACCGTGCGGATACCCATCTCGCGACAGGCGCGCAGGACACGGAGCGCGATCTCCCCGCGGTTGGCGATCAGGATCTTGTCGAACATGGCGCCCGCCCGCTCAGCCGAGCGTCAACAGGACTTCGCCGTACTCGACCGGCGCCCCTTCCTCGACCATCACGGCGAGAACCTTGCCGCCGCGCGACGCGCGGACCGGGTTGAAGGTCTTCATCGCCTCGATCAGGAACAGGGTGTCGCCCTCCTTGACCTCGTCGCCGGGCTTGCAGAATTCCGGCGCTCCGGGTTCCGGGCGGCAATAGATGATGCCGACCATCGGCGAGGTCACGGGATACCCGGCCGGCTTCTGGTCCGCCGATTCGGAGGTGGAAACCGATGCGGGCGACGGCGCGGCGGCATAAACCGGCGCCGGCGCGACAGCGGCCACGGGAGCCGGTTCGCGTTTCACCTTGATCGAGAAATCCTCGTCTTCGTACTCGATCTCGGTGAGTTTGTGCTCATTCAGCAATTCAGCGAGTCGGTTGATCGCCGTTTCGTTGATCTCTTTCTTGCTCATGGCGACGGTTTCGTCCCGTTTGTGAGAGAGTTGGTCCCGGAATCGCGGGAGAAAGCCTGCCGCTTCTGCTCCCGCCCTGCAAGCCTCGGCCGCCCGTGCCCGACGGAAACCATCAGTCAGCGCCGATGCCTGGAAGATGCCGATACGACAAGATCGATATCCCGGTCTTGAATCGGTGTCTGGTTAACCCACTTCCTGGATTATCGCAACGTCCGCGCCTTGGAGGTGCTGTTACATTCCTGTTACGTCAAAGAAACTTCACAGAAATTCGCATTGCATTGGAAATCGAGTTTCTGTAGTTATCGCCGCCTCAAATGCGCACGTGCCTCTGGCCGCCGGTACGCTCGGTGTGTTTACGTAACGACGCAATTCTTTCTGGAACATCTTGCTAGGGGAATTGCGAATGACACCCAAGATTGAAGACTTCCTGGCGACCCAGCGGCCCGAAACGCCGTTCCTCGTCGTCGAC
>JAVKCR010000403.1:0-3759 GCA_040222645.1 Rhodospirillales bacterium | reverse complement strand
CTCGCCGTCTCGGTGGTGGATTTCTGGATACGGCTGATCTGGCCGACGATATCCTCGGTCGCCCGGGCAGTCTGGTTGGCGAGATTCTTCACTTCCGACGCCACCACGGCGAACCCCTTGCCGGCGTCGCCGGCGCGTGCCGCCTCGATGGTAGCGTTGAGCGCCAGCAGGTTGGTCTGCTCGGCGATGTCCGTGATCAGGCCGATGACATCGCTGATCTTCTGCGCTGCGGCGACGAGCCCCTCGATCTTGACGTTGGCGTTGCGAGCCTCGGAAACCGCCGAGGAAGCCGATGCGGACGAGGCATCCACCTGCCTGCGGATTTCCATGATCGACGCCGAGAGTTCCTCGGCGGCCGACGCCACGGTCTGGACGTTGTTCGATGCCTGCTCGGCCGCCGCTGACACGGACAGCGCCTCGCCCGTGACGGCCTTCGCATCATTGACGACGCTGTTTGCCGATTGCCCGATATCGCCGGACATCCTGCCCAGGCGCTGAACAAGCACGCCCACGCGATTCTCGAAATCATCCGAGAGCTTCTTCAGGAACGCCTTTCGTTCCTTCTCCCGCTCCGCCTGGCGGGCCTGGCGGGCGCCTGCTTCCTGGTCGATCTCGACAAGCTTCTGGCGGAACTCGTCCATGGCCCGGGCCACGACGCCGAACTCATCCGTGCGTGCCGACGACAGCAGCAATTTCTCGCCGTCCTTCCGGGTCGTTACCACCTCGATATCGGTGGTCATCCGGTTCAGGTTGCCACCGATCAGGAAGGCAAGGTAGGTACCCCCTGCAATTGTTATCGCCAGCCCGACGAGCGATATCGCCAGCAGGGTGTATTCGATCTTTCGGTTGTTCGCCGCGAGCAGGTCGGCCTGAATGTTCAGGTCCGCGATTTTTTCATCCGAGATCACCGAGGCCTGCACTGCGAGTTTGTCGGTAATCTCCCCGATAGTGGACGCCACGTTGTCGAAGTTTCCCATCAGCCCGTTACCAGCCTGCGGACCTTTAGCGACATAGCCTTCGGCCATCTTCACGCCGGTTTCATAGTACGGGTTGAACGCCTTGCTTGCTTCGTCGACGAGTGCCACGATCTGGCCGGCGCCGATCCTTTCGGCGATGGCTCGGGCTGCGGCCGCCTGGATGCGGAACTCCTCCTGGTGTTCCTTCGCGAGATCGAAGCCGTCATTCAGCCCGTCGAGACCACGGGTTGCGGATATGTCCGTGAGCCATTGCTGAACCTGCACCGTGTGGAACTTCATTGCAGAAGTCGCCCTGAGCAGGGGGATGACATCTTCCGATATGGAGCGCGTGTCCCCTGTCATCTCGTCGAGCGCGTCGGTCTGCTCGTTCATCTGGATGACCTCAACGATGGGTAGAACGCCGAACGCAATGGCGATTGCCGTGAGTACGGCAATGAGCTTCTGTTTGACCGACATGAAGACCAGAATCCTTATATTTTGGGCGGTTCAATAGCCGGATGCCCAAAATACAGGCACCCGGAATTCAGACATGTACGTACCAATTAGAATTTTGGATTTCGGGTGACGGTTTTTTTCCGGATCAGACGGGGTTCGGCAGACCGCTGACCACACGCGCATCGAGTCCGCTGCCGCCATAGAGCCAGTCGATGGCATGGTACCAGTCTTCCGGCGACTTCGCTTTCAGGACCGCGTTGCGCAGCGAGGCGTGACCGAGGTCGTTGTGGAAGACCTGGTCGCCGAGCAGGCGCGACTGGATCGTCACCCGCGCCGTTCGGTCGCGGCGCTTCAGCGAATAGGCCCCGAACGCCGCGTTGAAATCGCCGTCATGGCGGTTGACCAGCGTCGACAGGCAGACCGCGTCCTCCATCGCCATGCAGGCGCCCTGGGCGAGATATTGCAGCGTCGGATGCGCCGCGTCGCCGAGCAGCGCCACCCGGCCGTCCTGCCAGTCCAGCACCGGCTCGCGGTCGCAGAGCACCCACATCTTCCAGTCCTTGCCGCGCTCGATGAACTGGCGCGCCCGGGGGTGGACATGCTCGAAGCCGCGGGCGACCTCCTCGTGGGTGACCGGCACGCCGGCCGCCGCCGCCGGCGCGTCGTTGTGGTAGGTCACGACGAGGTTGAACACCTTCCAGCCGGACAGCGGGTAGTGAACGATATGGCATTTCGGCCCGCCCCAGAGCACGGCCGCGTTCCAGCGCAGTTCCTCCGGCATCTTCTCGGTCGGGATCACCGAGCGATAGGTGGTATGGCCGGAAACCCGGGGTTCGCCGTCGCCAAGCATCTGCTGACGCACGTTCGAGCGCAGACCGTCGGCCCCGACCAGCGCCACGCCGTCCAGCACCTCGCCGGTGGACAAAGTCGCCCGCACCGACACGTCGTCCTGCTCGTAGCCGGTAACCTCGCTGGAGGTGCGCAGCTCGACGAGGTCGCTGTCCTCGCAGGCCTTCAGCAATACGCCATGCATCTCGCCCCGGTGGACGACGGCATAGGGGTTGCCGAAACGGGCGCGGAAATCGTCACCCAGCGGGATGTTGCAGATCTCCTCGGCCGAGATCGCATCCATGAATCGCAACTGCTCGATATAGACGGCGGTCCGGCGGGCGGCTTCGCCGACACCGAGATGATCGAAGGAATGGAAGGCGTTGGGCCCGAGCTGGATGCCGGCGCCGATCTCGCCGAGCCTGGAGGCCTTCTCCAGCACCATGCAGCGGAAGCCCATCCGCGACAGGCCGAGGGCCGTCGACAGCCCGCCGATCCCGCCGCCCGCGATGAGTATCGGCTTGTCGTTGCGCATGGTTGCCTCCCGGATTTGCTGTTGACCGGAAAATTAATCAGTATACTTATTATTTGCAATCCAATCCTTCTTGGCGAGGCAGGGAATGATGGCTGGAGAAACGCCGCTGCAGGCCGTCTACCGCATGCCCGGCCACCTGATGCGCCGGATGCAGCAGATCGCCGTTTCGGTCTTCCACGACTGCGTCGCCCCGTCCGGTCTCGACGTAACCCCGGTGCAATATGCCCTGCTCAAGGCCGCGCAATCCTGCCCGGGCCTGGACCAGGCGAGCCTTGCCGGGGCCATCGCCTACGACCGCACCACCATTGGCGGGGTCATCGACCGGTTGGAACAAAAGGGTCTGCTGAAGCGGGAAGTCTCGCCGCTCGACCGCCGGGCACGTATCGTGCACCTGACCGATATCGGTCATGACACGATCGCCGGTCTCGATCCGCTGGTCGAACAGGCGCAGCGGGACATGCTGTCAGGGCTTACCCCGGAAGAGGCCGCGACCCTGACCGGGTTGCTGGCGAAAGCGGTCTCCACCGCCAATTCGGCGAGCCGGGCGCCATTGCGCCATCCCGTCCGGAAAGGGTAACCGCCCTGACGATATTCAGCCCCCTCGCCCTTCGCGGATGTGAGTGACAGCCACGTGCCGGGGCGATACGACTTGTCCGGACCAGAATACAAGCGGAGAGGTTGCAGGATGGACAGGAAACGGGGGCTTTATTCGAAACTGACAAGCTACGGGGATGACGAATTCTCGGTCTATCTCCGCAAGGTCTTCCTGAAATCCATGGGCTACAGCGAGGAGTCGCTGGAGCGCCCCATCGTCGGCATCGTCAACACCTACTCCGCCTACAATTCCTGCCATGCCACCGTGCCGTCGCTGGTCGAGGCGATCAAGCGGGGCGTGATGCTGGCCGGCGGCATGCCGTTCGAATTCCCGGTCATCAGCCTGCACGAATCCTTCGCCTCGCCCACCAGCATGTATCTGCGCAACAT
>JAVKCR010000402.1:0-3993 GCA_040222645.1 Rhodospirillales bacterium | reverse complement strand
CGCTGCAGGCGGCGCAGCAGCTCGACGATCTGTTTCTGCACGCTCATGTCGAGGGCGCTCGTCGGCTCGTCGAGCACCAGCAATTTCGGTTCCAGCACCAGCGCGCGGGCGATGGCGATGCGCTGGCGCTGGCCGCCGGAGAATTCGTGCGGGTAGCGGTCCATGCTGGCCGCGTCGACGCCGACCTCCTCCAGCGCCGCGGCGACGATCTCGCGGCGCTGGTCGTAGGTGGTGCCGGTGCCGTGCACCGTCAGCCCCTCCTCGACGATCTGGAAGACGCTGAGGCGCGGGCTGAGCGAGCCGAACGGGTCCTGGAAGACCACCTGCATCTCCTTGCGGAGCGGCCGGAGCTGCTTCGAGGACCAGCCCTGGATGTCGGTGCCGCGGAAGCGGATCGGGCCTTGCGAGCGCTCCAGCCGGAGCAATGCCATGGCGAGCGTCGTCTTGCCGGAACCGCTCTCGCCCACCACGCCCAGCGTGTGGCCGGCCTGCAGGCGTACATCGACACCGTCCACCGCCTTGATGTGGCCGACCGTGCGCCGGATGATTCCCTTCTTGATCGGGAACCAGACCTTGAGGTTGTCGGCGGCGATCACCTCCTCGGTATCCGCCGGTGCCGGGTCGGGCCGGCCCTTCGGTTCGGCGTCGAGCAGGTGGCGGGTATAGGCGTGTTCTGGATTGTCGAACAGCTCCGCGGTCGGGCCATGCTCGACCACCAGGCCGTCCTGCATGACATAGACCCGGTCGGCGACACGGCGCACGATGCCGAGATCGTGGGTGATCAGCAGCAGGCCCATGCCGAGGCGTGTCTGCAGGTCCTTCAGCAGGGCGAGAACCTGCGCCTGCACGGTGACGTCGAGCGCGGTGGTCGGTTCGTCGGCGATCAGCAAATCGGGCTCGTTGGCGAGCGCCATGGCGATCATCACCCGCTGCTGCTGGCCGCCGGACAGTTCGTGCGGCAGCGCGGTCATGCGCTCGGTCAGGGCGTCGAGGCCGACCAGCCTCAACAGTTCGATGACACGGGCGCGGGCGCGCTCCGCCGGCATCTTGCGGTGTTCGAGCAGCACCTCGCTGATCTGCTTCTCGACGGAATGCAGCGGGTTGAGCGAATTGAGCGGTTCCTGGAAGATCATCGAGATGTCGTTGCCGCGGATCAGCCGCATCTCCATTTCCGCTGCCCCCATCAGCTCGCGGCCCTTGAAGCGGACGGAGCCCCCGGGATGGCGCGCGAAGGGATAGGGCAGCAACTGCATCACCGAGAGCGCGGAGACCGACTTGCCGGACCCGCTCTCGCCGACGATGGCGACGCATTCCCCCGCATTGACGGTGAAGCTCACCCCGCGCACGGCCTTCACCGCGCCGGCGCCGGTTCCGAACTGCGCCTCCAGCGCACTGACGTCGAGCAGGGCCGTCATCCGTAGATCTTCCGCGGATCGAAGGCGTCGCGGACCCCCTCGCCGATGAACACCAGCAGCACCAGCAGCGCCGAGATCACCGAGAACGCGGTGATGCCGAGCCAGGGCGCCTGGAGATTCGCCTTGCCCTGCGCCAGCAATTCCCCGAGCGAGGGCGAGCCGGGCGGGAGACCCAGCCCGAGCAGGTCGAGACCGGTCAGCGCCACCAGCGATCCGGACAGGATGAAGGGCAGGAAGGTAAGCGTCGCGACCATGGCGTTCGGCAAGAGGTGGCGCAGCATGATCGCGCGGTCGGAGACGCCGAGCGCCCGCGCGGCGCGGACGTAGGTGAAGTTGCGCGCCCGGAAGAATTCGGCGCGCACGAGGCCCGTCAGCCCCATCCAGCTGAACACGGTGAGCGCAATCAGCAATGTCCAGAAGCCCGGCACCAGGACGGCGGACAGGATGATGAGGATCTGGAAGGACGGCATCGAGGCCCAGATCTCGATCACCCGCTGGAACAGGAGATCGAGCCAGCCGCCGAAATAGCCCTGCACCGCACCGGCGAGGATGCCGAGGATCGAGGAGATGATGGTCAGCGAGAAGCCGAACAGCACCGAGAGCCGGAAGCCGTAGATCAGCCGGGCGGCGACATCGCGGCCCTGGTCATCGGTGCCGAGCCAGTTGATCTCGTCCGGCGGCGAGGGCGCCGGCGAGCGAAGGTCGAGATTGACGGTGTCGTAGGAGAAGCGGATCACCGGCCAGACGATCCAGCCCTTCTCCTCGATCAGGCCCTTGACGTACTCGTCGCGGTAATCCGCCGGGGTCGGGAAATCGCCGCCGAACTCGGTCTCGTTGTAGGTGACGACCGCCGGAAAATAGGGTTCGCCGTCGAACCAGATGAAGGCGGGCCGGTCGTTGGCGATGAACTCCGCGAAAAGGCAGACGAGGAACAGGAGACCGAATATGCGCAGCGACCAGACCGCGCGGCGGTTGCGGCGGAAATTGCCGATCCGCCGGCGCATGATCGGCGTGATGCGGACGCCCAGGATGCGGTCCTGCTCGGGGGCCGATGTCATCTCAGACCTCCCGGCTCTCGAAGTCGATGCGCGGATCGACGATGTGGTACATCACGTCGTTGATGATGCCGAAGATCACCCCGATCAGGGTGAAGGCGTAGAGCGTGCCGAGGAAGACCGCGTAGTCGCGGTTGATGATCGCCTCGAAACCGAGCAGACCGAGCCCGTCGAGCGAGAAGATGGTCTCGATCAGGAAGGAGCCGGTGAAGATCAGCCCGAGGAAGGCGGTCGGGAAGCCGGAGATCACCAGCAGCATGGCGTTGCGGAAGACGTGGCCGTAGAGCACCCGGCGTTCGGTCAGCCCCTTGGCGCGGGCGGTAAGCACGTACTGCTTGTTGATCTCGTCGAGGAAGGCGTTCTTGGTGAGCAGCGTCATGCCGGCGAAGGAGCCGATGACCAGCGAGGTGACCGGCAGTACCATGTGCCAGAGATAATCGCCGATCTTCTGCCACCAGGTGAGGCTGTCGAAATCCTGCGACACCATGCCGCGGAGCGGGAACCAGTCGAGATAGCGACCGCCGGCGAAGATGATGATCAGCAGGATGGCGAACAGGAAGGACGGGATCGCATTGCCGATGATGACGATCCAGCTGGTCGAGATATCGAAGGCGGAGCCGTCCTTCACCGCCTTCCTGACGCCGAGCGGAATCGAGATCAGGTAGGTGAGCAGGAAGGTCCAGAGCCCGAGCGAGATCGAGACCGGCATCTTCTCCAGCACCAGGTCGACCACCGAGCGGTCCTGGAAGTAACTGTCGCCGAGATCGAAGGAAAGGTACTTCACCGACATGTCGATGAAGCGTTCGAAGGCCGGCTTGTCGAAGCCGAACTGGCGTTCGAGTTCCTTGATCAGCTCCGGGTCGACGCCCTGGGCGCCGCGATATCTCGCGTTCACCTGGCTGGAGGTCTGCGACGGACGTTGCTGCTGCTGGCCGAGATCCACCGACTGGTCGCCGGTAATCCGCGCCGCCGCATCCCCCGCCTCGCCCTGCGCCTCGGCCAGGATCTGCTCGATCGGCCCGCCGGGCACGAACTGGATCACCGCGAAATTGATCACGAGGATGCCGAACAGCGTCAGCGGCACCAGCATCAGGCGGCGGAAGATGTAGCTCAGCATGATGCCATCGATGAAATATATACTTTCGTCATCCCAAACTTGATTTGGGACCCATGCCTGAGTGTCCGCGATGCTCGCACGGCGTCGGCAGATGTCATTCCCTCCGGCAGCACCGGTTGCACTGCCCTGCCGTTGTGCATGCGCTCAGGCATGGATCCTGAAACAAGTTCAGGATGACGGGCGCTTGAAGACCCGCCTCCACCTCTCCTCACGTCATCCCGGGGCCGCCGCAGGCGGAACCCGGGACCCCGGGCATCAGCCGCTGGCTCCGGAGATCCCGGACTGTCGCTGACGCGCCATCCGGGATGACGAGCATTTGACGCCGCGCCATCATCACTCCTCGCGTCATCCCGGGGCCGCCGCAGGCGGAACCCGGGACCCCGGGCATCAGCCGCTGGCTCCGGAG
>JAVKCR010000401.1:0-4868 GCA_040222645.1 Rhodospirillales bacterium | reverse complement strand
GCATATTGTCCGGGGGGAGGATGAAGAACCCGCGGTGGATAACTGAATAACCGGCTTCTCCCTGATGTTGTCCGGACAGCGCATGACTGAAAATTAGCCAGCTTTTACGCATGCATCGAAAACGCGCAGGCATTCACAGGGGCGAAAAACTTCGAAAGAGAACGAAAATACTTGGTGTTCACAAAGAAAAAGGGGCCGGGTTATTCACCCGGCCCAAGTCTAGGGAGGAAACGTCCAAGATGGAGTTGCAACAAAGATTGCCGCAACGCGAGAACTGTCGGACAAATGCGTTTTCCTGTCAATAGCGTTTTTCGCAATTGCAGCATTTTCGTTTTCAGCTGTCGGGGAACCCGGGAACACTGCGAAGCAGATGAAATCAGGGCAAAAAAAGGGGCCGTGCACATGGCACGGCCCAAGTCTAGGGAGGAAACGTCCAAGATGGACGTTGCAACGGAAACCGCTGCAACACGGAGATAATGTCCTTCCAGTACTTCGGTGTCAACGATGATTTCGCATTTGCAGCATTTCGATCAATCCGCACAGCTTATTTTGCTGCATGTGCGAATTAACTCCCTCTGCGGATGGAGATCTGCCTGCCAATGAACATCGATATCGAAAGCTTCAATTCCGCAACTTACCGAAACTCCGCCATCGTCGGACAATATATGCGCCGCGACGACATTCTCCCCGGAGAGCGTTGCCTGTTCGGCGCCACGCGCGACCGCCTGCTCGGCGCCGACCTGCTCGATATCGGCGTCGGTGGCGGCCGGACCAGCCGGCTGATGCTCGATCTCGCGCGCTCCTATACCGGGATCGATTACTCACCGCAGATGGTCGACGCCTGCCGGAAACGTTTTCCCGATCATGCCGACCTGTTCCGGGAAGCCGATGCGCGGAACCTGGCCTTCGCCGAAGACGATTCCTTCGATATCGTCATCTTCAGCTTCAACGGTATCGACTACATCCCGCATGAAGGGCGGTTGCAGGCGTTGGCGGAGATCCGCCGGGTGTTGCGGCCAGGGGGATTGTTTCTCTTTTCCACCCATCTCACGCCCAGCCTGTTGTCACGGTTCGCACCGACCGCCAACCCGAATTCGGACAACTGGCTGAAGGACTGGCGGCTGCGCCTGCTGTTCCACTGGTTCAACATTCGGGTGAAGGACATCGACACTGCGCCCTACAGCCTGATCCGCGACGCCTCGCACAGTTTCCGGCTGGTCACCTATTACAGCCAGCCGCAGACCGTGATTGACCAGCTGAGCGATGCCGGGTTCGACAGGTTGCGGTTCTTCTCGAATTACGAGGAACGGGAACTGACGCGGGAGGAGTTTCTCAAGACCCGGTTGAACTGGGCTTATCTCGCTGCTTCAACCTGACCTTATCCCTCAACCTGACCTTCTCCCGCTTCACCCGACGCCTTTCCTGGTGCGACGCGCTGTAGCGGTAGGACAACCTGTAGGACACCCATCCCCCGGCAATCGCCCAGGGGATCGAGCCGATGAACATCGGCACCCCGAAGGTGCGCAGCAGGCTCTCGGTATAGACCCACGCCGATTCCAGGAAGCCCGCATCGATGTTCTGGCTGCCCTGCAGCTGCGCCACGAAGGCGCTGTAGCCCTTCACGTCGAGATGCTGGCCAAGCATCAATTGTCCGCTGACGAAGAAGACGTAATAGACCGGCGCCACGGTGAACACGTTGGTCACCCAAGTCCATGCCATCGCGATGATGACGCTGAAATCCAGCTGCTTCGAGATCGTTCGCATGGTGATCCAGAGCAGCGCCACGATGGGCATCTGGATGCCGACGGTCGGTGTCAGGGCGACGACCATGCCGATGCACACGCCCCGGGCCACGAAATCGGGCGTATTGCGATCGCGCTTGATCGGAATCACCAGACGGTAGCGCGCGAGGCGCTTCAGCCCGTTCATCAACCGGTTCAAACCGTCCGTCATCCCACGTCTCGTCTGCTTGGAAGCCCTGAGGCCGGCGGCATTTGATCCGCCGCGGCCGTGCTTGTCCAGTGCTGAACAGAGGCGCTCAGAATCTCATTCCGGGGTTCAGGCAAATGGTACGTATCAGGACCGCAATTTACCGGTTTCCGCGGCGTCGACGGTGTTGCTTGCCGGATCGATGACGACACCGAACAACTCCCTGGCCTGCGACAGGGTATAGTAGCCGCGTGCGACATCCCGGGCCACGTGTTCCGCGGGGCGGGTCATCGGGTCGCCATAGCCGCCGCCGCCCGGGGTCGAGACCCTGACCCGGTCACCCGCCGCCAGTTCGATCCCCTGGTCCTTGGAGAGGTGCGGTGGATGGTAGAGTTCCCCGCCCCGCTCGATCTCGACCCGGTTCTTGCCGCCGCACGCCCCCCCGAACGCGCCGTTCGGTCCGACGCGGCCGTGATCCATGACCATCGAGGCTCGCGCCGTTCCCCGGCGGACGCTGACCGTGTAATTGACGCCGAAACCGCCCCGGGTCCGGCCGGCCCCGCCCGACCCCTCATGCAGGGAATATTCCTCGAACAGCACCGGGAAGCGCTGTTCCATCACCTCGATCGGCGTGGTCTTCGAAATGCCGATGGTCGAACAGCCGTTGGTCAGCCCGTCGAGGCTTTTCGAGCCACCGTAGCCGCCGCCCGAGATGACGTACATCACGTAGCTCTGCCCGCTTTCGGGGTCGAATCCGCCGAGGGTGAAATTACCCGATGTGCCGGCGGGTGCGGCGAACATGCGGTCCGGCATCGACGGCGCCAGCGCGTCGAACACGGCCTCCGCGATCCGCTGGCTGACTTCAGCTGCGCAGCCCGAGACCGGACGCGGATACCGCGCATAGAGGAAGGTTCCCTCCGGATCCTCGATATGCAGCGGCTCGAAGGTGCCGGCATTGATCGGGACTTCCGGGAAGATGTGCTTGATGGCGAGATAGACCGAGGACTTCGTCGTCGCGATGACGCTGTTCATCGGACCCCGGCAGGGCGGGCTCGAGTCCGACATGTTGAAGTACATTTCCTCGCCGGCTTTCCGGATCTTCATGACGATCTCGAGCGGCTGGTCGATCACCCCGTCGGAATCGACGATCGCCCTGCCCTCGTACTCGCCATCCGGAATCTCGGTGATCCGCGCCCGCATCTGCTGGGCGGCGCGTGCGCGAAGTTCACCGATGGCCTCGCGCACCACCCCGCCGCCATAGCGGTCGAGCAACGCCGTCAGCCGCTTCTCGCCGACGGCGAGCGCGGAAGCCTGCGCCTTGATGTCGCCGATCCGCTGGTCGGCGATGCGGATGTTGGAAAGGATGATCGAGAGGATCTCCTCGTCCATCCGGCCTTCCTTGTAGAGTTTCACGAAGGGCAGCCTGAGCCCCTCCTGTTCCACCTCGGTCGCGTTGGCGGAGAAACCGCCCGGCACCATGCCGCCGGTATCCGGCCAGTGACCGGTATTGGCGAGCCATGCGAACAACTCCCCCTGGTAGAAGAACGGCCGGTAGAACCGCACATCCATCAGGTGCGTGCCCCCGAGATAGGGGTCGTTGGCGATGAATACATCGCCCGGGCGGACCTCCTTCACCCGGCGAATAAGTTCCTGGGTGCCGAACTGCATGGTGCCGACGAAAACCGGCAGGCCGAGGTCGCCCTGCGCGATGAGGTCGCCCGTGGTCGCGTCATAGATGCCGTCGGAGCGATCCAGCGCCTCGGAGATCACCGGGCTGAAGGCGGAACGCACGAAGGCCAGGTCCATCTCGTTGCAGACCTGCTGCAGGCCGTTCTGGATGACCGTCAGGGTCACCGGATCGAGAGTGCTCACAGCGCCACCTCCAGGATGATGTTGCCGACCGCATCGACGCTGGCCCGGTCGCCGGGCTCGATCACGCTGGTGCAGTCCATCTGCGTCACGATGGCAGGCCCCGAGAAGGCCGCGCCCGGCGAGAGCCGTTTGCGCTCGGCGACGGGCGTGTCCTGCCAGCCACCTGCCGCGAACCAGACCTGGCGGCTGCCGACCGTGGCGCCGGCAAGGTCCATGGCGTTGCCCTTCGGCGCCAGCGCCTCCATCGGCACCGGCTTGCGCCGCCCGATGGCCGCGGTGTGGAGATTGACCAGCACCGGCCGGATTTCCGGCAGTTCCACCGCGAAGCGTTCGAAATAGACCTCCGAGAATGTATCGCGCAGTTCCTCCAGCGTGAAGTCCGGTCCCTTCAGAGGGATCGCCAGCACATGGGTCTGGCCCTGGAACTGCATGTCGGCGGTATAGATGAACTCGACGCTCTCCACCGGCACGTTGTCACGTTCGATCGCGGCATGGCCGGCGGCCACCTGCTCGCGCACCAACGCCCGCGCCACCTCGATATCCAGCGCCGCCAGCGGGCTGTTCAGCGTGTTGACGAAATCGTGCCGGAGATCGGCGGCAATGCAGCCGAGCGCGTTGGTGATGCCGGGTCGCGCCGGCAGGAAGACGCGCGGAATCGAGAGTTCCCGGGCCAGGGCGGCCGCATGCATCGGCCCGGCGCCACCGAAGGCGAACAGGGCGAAATCGCGCGGATCGCGGCCGCGCGAGAGCGAGACCATGCGCACGGCCCCCGCCATGAGGTCGTTGCCGACGCGGAGAATCGCCGAGGCCGCCTCGTCCACACCGAGACCGAGGGGATCGCCGACCTCGCGCTGGATGGCGCCGCGGACATCCTCGATGGTGACGGGGTTGTCGACCGAGAGCAGCGCCGCCGGGTCGAGCCGGCCGAGCGCGAGGTTGGCGTCGGTCAGCGTCGGCAGCGTGCCGCCCCGGCCATAGCAGACCGGGCCCGGCGTCGCGCCGGCGCTGTGCGGGCCGACACGCAACATGCCCGCCTCGTCGATCCAGGCGATCGAGCCGCCGCCCGC
>JAVKCR010000400.1:0-9022 GCA_040222645.1 Rhodospirillales bacterium | reverse complement strand
CGCCGCCCCCCGCACCGCCTATTCGTGTTCCTTCGTGTCACAAAACCCCTCCCCGCAACACGTGCCGAAGAATTAACGTTGACGATTTGTCGATAATTTGTCATTGAAAAGCCAACCAATCACGCAGCGGAGGCTTTCATGAATACGACCGTCCGGGAAAACAGGTGGCAGTTCTGGATCGACCGGGGCGGCACCTTCACCGATCTTGTCGCACGCATGCCGGACGGGCAACTGAAGACCCACAAGCTGCTCTCGGAAGACCCCGAGCATTACGAGGACGCCGCCATCCACGGCATCCGCGAATTGCTGGGCGTAAAACCCGGCGAAGCGGTTCCGTCAGAGATCATCGATGCGGTCAAGATGGGCACGACGGTCGCCACCAACGCGCTCTTGGAGCGCAAGGGCGACCGCACCGCGCTGGTCATCACAAAAGGCTTCCGCGATGCGCTGCGCATCGGCTACCAGAACCGGCCCCGGCTGTTCGACCGCAACATCAAGCTGCCGGAAATGCTCTACGAGACCGTCATCGAGGCCGACGAGCGCGTCACCGCCAGCGGCGAGGTGCTGACCCCGCTCGACGAGGACACGCTGCGGGCCGACCTCAGGGCGGTGTTCGACAGCGGCATCCGCTCCGTCGCCATCCTGTTCATGCACGGCTACCGCTACACCGAGCACGAGGTCCGCGCGGCGAAGATCGCGCAGGAGACCGGCTTCACCCAAATCTCCGTCTCGCACGAGGTCAGCCCGCTGATGAAGCTGGTCGGGCGCGGCGACACCACCGTGGTCGACGCCTATCTCAGCCCGATCCTGCGCCGCTACGTCAACCAGGTGGCGAAGGAGCTCGGCAATGTACGCCTGCAGTTCATGCAGTCGAACGGCGGCCTGACCGACGCCCAGCTGTTCCAGGGCAAGGACGCCATCCTCTCCGGCCCGGCGGGCGGCGTGGTCGGCATGGTCGAGACCGCACGCATGGCCGGTTTCAACGAGATCATCGGCTTCGACATGGGCGGCACCTCGACCGACGTCAGCCACTACGCGGGCGAACTCGAGCGCAGCTTCGAGACACAGGTCGCCGGGGTGCGCATGCGCGCGCCGATGATGCAGCTCCACCCGGTCGCGGCCGGCGGCGGCTCGATCCTCAATTTCGCCGGCTCGCGCTTCCGCGTCGGGCCGGAAAGCGCCGGCGCCAACCCGGGCCCGGCCTGCTACCGCCGCGGCGGCCCGCTCGCGGTGACCGACTGCAACGTCATGCTGGGCAAGATCCAGCCCGCCCACTTCCCCAAGGTGTTCGGCCCGAACGCCGACGAGGCGCTGGACGACAAGGTGGTCGCCGAAAAGTTCAAGGCGCTCGCCGCCGAGATCAAGGCCGCGACCGGCGACGACTTCACCCCGGAACAGGTCGCCGAGGGCTTCCTCAAGATCGCCGTCGAGAACATGGCGAACGCGATCAAGAAGATCTCCGTCGAACGCGGCTACGACGTCACCGAATACGCGCTCTGCTGCTTCGGCGGCGCGGGCGGGCAGCATGCCTGCCTGGTCGCGGATTCGCTCGGCATGCGCACCGTGTACATCCACCCCTTCGCCGGGGTTCTCTCGGCCTTCGGCATGGGCCTCGCCGACGTCCGCGCGCTGCGCGAGGAAGCGGTCGAGGGCGCACTGGACGACGCGGCAAAGGCCGAGTTCGACGAGCGTTCCGACCGGCTGGCCGCCGAGGCACTGAAGGAACTGGCCGACCAGGGCCACCAGGGCGCCAACGTGCATGTGCTGAAACGCGCCCATGTGCGCTATGCCGGCACCGACACCGCGATCGAGGTCGATTACGGCACGCCGTCCGAGATGGCGGCGCGCTTCAACGAGGCGCACCGCCAGCGTTTCGGCTTCGTGATGGAAGAGCGCGGGCTCCTGGTCGAGGCGCTGACCGTCGAGGCGGTCGGCACCACCCAGTCGGTGGAGGACCCGGTGCAGGCGCTCACCGCGCCCGGCGGTGCGATCATCGAACTCGACCGCACCCGCATGTGGACGGAAGCCGCCTTCCACGATGCCCCGGTCTACGACCGCGCCGCGCTGAAGCCCGGGCACCGCGTGCCGGGCCCCGCGGTGATCATCGAGCCGGTGGCGACCACGGTGGTCGAGCCCGGCTGGCAGGCGGACGTCACCGAGCGCGACCACCTGGTGCTGCGCCGGGTGGAGAAGAAGCAGCGCGAGTTCGCCATCGGCACCGACGCCGATCCCGTCATGCTCGAGGTATTCAACAACCTCTTCATGTCGATCGCCGAGCAGATGGGGGCGACGCTCCAGAACACCGCCTATTCGGTCAACATCAAGGAGCGGCTCGACTTCTCCTGCGCGATCTTCGATCCGGACGGCGACCTCGTCGCCAACGCGCCGCACATGCCGGTGCATCTCGGCTCGATGTCGGAATCCATCAAGACCGTGATCCGCGAACGCGGCGGCAGGATGAACCCGGGCGACGTCTACGTGCTCAACGCGCCCTATAACGGCGGCACCCACCTGCCGGACGTCACCGTCATCACCCCGGTGTTCGGCAAGGACGGCACGGAAATCCTGTTCTATGTCGGCTCGCGCGGCCACCAGGCGGATATCGGCGGCATCACGCCGGGCTCCATGCCGCCGGATTCCACCTCGGTCGACGAGGAAGGGGTGCTGATCGACAACTTCCTGCTGGTCGACAAGGGCCACTTCCGGGAGGAGGAACTCCGCGAACTGCTCGGCTCGGGACCCTATCCCTGCCGCAACCCGGACCAGAACATCGCCGATCTGCGCGCCCAGATCGCCGCCAACGAGAAGGGGCTGCAGGAACTCGGCAAGATGGTTGTCCATTTCGGCCTCGATGTCGTGCAGGCCTACATGAAGCATGTCCAGAACAACGCCGAGGAAGCGGTCCGCCGCGTCATCGGACGGCTGACGGACGGCCACTACGCCTACCCGATGGACAACGGCGCGGTGATCGACACGAAGATCACCATCGACCGGGAGAACCGCTCGGCCATCGTCGACTTCTCCGGCTCGTCGAAGCAGGTCGGCACCAACTTCAACGCGCCCTCGGCCGTCGCTCGCGCCGCCGTGCTCTACGTCTTCCGCACGCTGGTCGACGACGATATCCCGATGAACGAGGGCTGCCTGAAGCCGGTCGAGATCATCATCCCCGAAGGTTCGATGATGAACCCGAAATACCCCGCCGCCGTCGTCGCCGGCAACGTCGAGACCTCGCAGGCGATCACCGACTGCCTGTTCGCCTCGCTCGGCGTCATGGGCGCCGCCCAGGGCACCATGAACAACTTCACCTTCGGCAACGAGACCTACCAGTACTACGAGACGATCTGCGGCGGGTCTGGCGCCGGGCCGGATTTCGACGGCACGACGGCGGTGCACACCCACATGACCAACTCCCGCCTCACCGATCCGGAAGTGCTGGAATGGCGCTTCCCGGTGCTGCTGGAAGATTTCCGCATCAACCACGGCTCGGGCGGGCGCGGGAAACACAAGGGCGGCGACGGCACCATCCGGCGCATGCGTTTCCTCGAAGCCATGAACGCGGCGGTACTCTCCAGCCACCGCAAGGTGCCGCCCTACGGCATGGCGGGCGGCGAGCCGGGCTCGCTCGGCGTGAACCGGGTGGAACGCGCCGACGGAACCATCGAGGAAGTGGCGGGCTGCGCCCAGGTCGAGATGCAGCCGGGCGATATCTTCATCATCCAGACCCCGGCCGGCGGCGGCTACGGCCGGACCGAGAGGGAGGCGGCGGAATGAGCGGCGATCACGAGGGCCGGGCGCGCCGGCCCAGCGTTCCCATCGTCTCGTCGTCGCACCTCGTCTCGGAACGGGCGTCGGAGCTGAGCGAGTTCGAGTTCGGCCTCTATATCTGCACCAACGCCTTCCAGCGCTGGATCGTGCGCTGCATCCAGGCCTCGGGCATCGCGGACATGAACGCGCTCGACGTGATGGTGATCCACACGATCAACCACCGGGCCCGCGAGAAGCGGCTTTCCGACATCTGCTTCGTGCTCAATATCGAGGACACCCACCTCGTCAATTACGCGGTGAAGAAGCTGCTCAAGGCGGGCCTCATCGGTCGCAAGAAGCAGGGCAAGGAGATGTATTACGCCACCACCGACGCCGGCCGGGCGGCCTGCGAGAAATACCGCGCCATCCGCGAGGACTGCCTGATCACCGCCTTCGGCACCGCCGGCCTCCAGGGCGAGGATGTGGGGGCGGCCGCCGACCTTCTGCGCGCGCTGTCCGGGCTGTACGACCAGGCGGCAAGGTCGGCGACGTCGCTGTAGGGGAAACCGCGAACCTGCAAAAATTCCGTCATCCTGGATGGCGCGCAGCGCCAGTCCGGGATCTCCTGAGCCCGCGGCAAACGCCCGAGATCCCGGGTTCCGCCTGCGGCGGCCCCAGGATGACCAATTTCATACTACACTCCTGCCTTCACCAGCACCGGAGCCAGCAGCCGTTCGGCGGCGTCGAGCGCGGAATCCGCGCCCCAGGGGGTGTTGACGATGAGCAGGCCCGAGCCGCGCATGCCGGTCGAGCCGGGTTCCAGGCGGAAGCGGACTTCGCGGTGCCGGAAATCCGGCAGATCGGAACGCCCGAGGCGGATCGCCATCGTCTCGTGCAGGGCGGCCTTGAGGATCGGGTACCAGACCATGATCGTCGCCTGCGGCCATTTCCGGTGCAGCGCGAGCACGAAATCGGCGACACGAAGATACTCGTTCTTGATCTCGTAGCTCGGGTCGACCAGCACCAGGCCACGGCGCGGCGTCGGCGGCGAGATCGCCAGCACGCCCTCAAAGCCGTCGCGCCGGTGGATCTGCGCGTTGTGCTCCTTCATGGCCAGCTTCAGCGCCGCATGTTCCTGCGGGTGCAACTCCATCAGGTGCAGCTGGTCGCCGGGCCCGAGAAGCTGGGCGGCGATCATCGGGGAGCCGGGATAGAAGCCCTTGCCGAATTCCCGTTCGGTCATCCGGATCGCTTTCGCCAGCGGCTGGTCCGCCGGGAGGGCGCCCTCGGCGAGCAGGCGGAGGATGCCGGCCTTGGCCTCCCCGGTCTTTTCCGCCTCCGGCGAGTTCAGGTCGTAGACGCCGCGTCCGGCGTGGCTTTCGATGAAACTCAGCGGTTTCGGTTTCTCGCGCAGCCGCACGCACAGCGCCGCCAGCGCCGCGTGCTTGTGAACATCGGCAAGGCAACCCGCATGGTAACCGTGCTGATAGGACAGCATGGCGTCAGTTCTCCAGCCTCCGTGGCAGCGGGACGATCCCGGCAAACGGGGCGATTGCATCAATGACCTCGAGCAACGGACGCCGGAGCAGCACCAGCGCCCCCGGCACGTCCTGCCCGGCCTCGCGCCGGCAGACCGCATCCTCGATCGCGAGGACCTCGAACCCGGACAACTCCGCGAGACGGGCAATATAACCGGTATTGTGGCCGTAGCGGCATTCCCGTTTGAGTTCGAAATCGGCGCCCTGGCCTGCCTGCACCGAGAAGGCGAACAGCCCTCCCGGCTTCATCGCCGGCCGTATGGCGGCGAAGACCGGCGCGAGATCGCCGATATAGACCAGCACATCGGCCGCCAGCACGAGGTCGACCGGCGCCATCGCGGCCGGCGATGAGGCCAGCACGTCGTCCTGCGCGAGTTCATCGTAGATGCCCTTGCGGCGGGCTTCCGCCAGCATGCTGGCCGAGAGGTCGATACCCCGGAGCCAGCCCGCCCGGTCGCGGAACGCCTCGCCCCCGAGACCGGTGCCGCAGCCGAGATCGAGCAGCCTGAGCCGGGTGCCGTCGTCAGGCGCATGGCGGTCGACGAGGTCGCGCAGCAGCATCGGCGCACGGTACTCGAGCCCGGTCAGCAGCGCCCGGTCGAAACGCCCGGCGTAATCGTCGAACAGGGCTTCCACGTAGGTGGCGGGCAGCACGTCCGGCACCGGCGCGCGGCCCAGCAGCGCCAGCCGGACCTCGCCGCCCATCCGGTCCTCGCCGGCCAGCGCCAGGTAACGGGTAAAGCAATCCGCCGCCTCGGCGGCACGGCCGAGAATCTCGAGGATCTCGCCTTTCAGGAAATGCGCGGCATCCCAGTCGGGTGCGAGTTCAAGCGCCTCGTCGGCAAGCGACAGCGCCGCCTCGCCATCGCCGCGGTCGAGAAACATCCGCGCATATTGCAGCCGGCGGTCGGCGAGAACGTCATGGGAACTCACGGGGCTATACCGTCCGGCATGAATGTCAGCCGCGGGGATGTACTCCCTGCAGCGGCAAAATCAAGGAGTGGTTGCGTGGCGTGGATGAATTAAAAATGGATTCGTCATCGTGATCGCCATCAGGACGACGGGCCCTGTGCCATCTGCCTCGCCCTCACGAAAGTGGGGGCCTCTGCGGCGGACAAGGTTACGAGCTCTCGAGGTTCCCACTTTCGTGGGAACGAGGGGGATGGAATACCGGGAACAGAACAGAGTTGATGACGACTTCCTTTGGCCATGGAGTGGCGATCCGGAACAGAGTTGAACAAGAGAATTCGGTGAACAACCTCACCGCCTTGTTCGATCCGCCGGACACGTGCAAGCGTATATGTCTGCAGAACCAACCGATCACGGATGACGCGCCATGGCGAGCGATACGGCCCCCGACCTCGAACTGCTGCAGTTCATCCATTCGCATTTCAACGAGAAGGCCCGCTGGGCGCTCGATCACAAGGGATTGCCGCACCGGCGCACGTCGCTGCTCCCCGGGCCGCACATGCCGGAGGTTCGGAAGCGAACCGGCCAGACCATGACCCCCGTGCTCCGCATCGGCGATTCCTATATCGCCGGCTCTGCGGAGATCATCGCGCGGGTTGACAGCGCCTGGCCGGAAAACCCGCTGCTTCCCGCCGACCCTGCTCTGCGCGAGGCCGCGGCCGCCATCCAGCAGGACATGGATTCAACCCTCGGCCCGGCGATTCGCCATTGCGTCTTCGCCATCGCCCGGAATCATCCCGCCTTCGTCGCCGACCTGATGGGTGGTCACCTGCCGTGGCTGAAGCGCAAGGCCTACGCCGCCGCGGTTCCGATGATCCTCAAGCGGATTTCCGCCATGATGCGGCTTGCCGAGCCCGACCGGCTGGCCGAACAGGAGAGCCGCATCGACGGCGCGATGGACCGCATTGCCGCCCAGGCAGGCCCGAGCGGCTATCTTGCCGGCGAGACTTTCAGCGCCGCCGACCTTGCCGCCGCCGCCCTGCTGTCACCAATCGCCCGGCCGGCGGAATGCCAGTCGCGCATCGTCGCCCGCCCGCCCGACGAGATCGCCGCATGGATGGCGCGCCGGCAGGACCATCCCGCCGCCCAATGGGCGCGCGAGATGTTCCGCCGTCATCGCGGTCGTTCGATGGAAATCGCCTGACCGGTCAGCGCAGACCGGCGCGGCGTTCGCGCACGCGGATCGCGCGGGTCAGCGTGCGGTTGACCGGGGCGTCGAGCCCGAGCTTCTCCGCCGCCGCCGGGATCGCGCCGTTGATCACGTCGATCTCGGACAGCCGCCCGGCCTCGACATCCTGCAACAGCGAGGGTTTCGAGTTCGGGATCTTCGAGGCGAAATTGCGCACATAGGCGACCGGATCGTCGAAATCGAGGTTGATGCCCCGCGCCTTGGCCACCGCGAAGGCCTCGCTGGCCGCCGCCGCCGTCAGGCCGAAGGCATCCTCGTCGGCGAGCAGCTCGCCGACCGAGTAGCCGGTGATGCCGCAGGGGCCGGACAGGCCGACATTGCAGATCAGCTTCTCCCAGATCAGCTGGTCGATATCGTCGAAGCACTTCACGTTGAAGCCGCCCGAGCGCCAGACATCGGCGACCTTCTCGAGTCGCGGGGTGATCGGACCGACCCGCTCGCCGAGACGCACCAGTTCCATGCCGGCATGGCGCGCATGGCCTGGAGCGACCATGCTGGCGCCGAACCCGCCGACCACGCCGACCATCACCCGGTCCTCGCCGAGAATGGAGGCCGCCATGTCCGGGCCGCCAAGCCCGTTCTGGATCGACAGCAGCATCGTATCCGGGCCGATCAGCGGCGTAGCCGAGCGGCAGGCCGCCTCCACATGCATGCCCTTGGTGGCGACGATGACGAGCTCGCAAACCCCGGCATCCGCCGGATTTGTGGTGGCATTGATGCTGACCGTGCGGTCGCCGCTCTTGCCTTCCACCCGAAGTCCTTTCGACTTGATGGCATCGATATGGGCGCGGTTGACGTCGATGGCCCAGATCTCGTGACCGGCATCGGCAAGCAGTGCGGCGTAGACGCAACCCATGGCGCCCGCGCCGACAATGGCAATCTTCATTCGATATTCCTTCCGTAAATGGTCGCGCACCGTAGCTTGCAAAAAGTTTATCGGGCAACCCCCTTCACCGGACTGATTTCGCTGGACGGAACGGCGATGGCCGGAAATGATCCGGCCATGGTTCCAAGGGTCACGAGCCGTGGGTTGCGGGCCTGCATCGCCCTGATGCTGGCCCTGGTTCTGGCGACATGCGCCTCGTCAGGCGACAGCGTTCGCGAGCGGGCCTCCCAATACGGCCTTAATTTCACCGACCAGGACATCGAACTGGTCAATTCCGTCATTGCCCGCATCATTTCGAACAGCCTGACCGAATCGAGTTCGGACGATCTGATCGAAATGGCGCTGGTGAGCATCCGTGACGCCAAGGATATCCCCGCCGATCGCACGCGGATCGATGTCGGCCTCAATGACATGCTGAAGAAAGTCGACGAATATGCCGACTACCTGAACCCGGAACGCACCAAGCGGATGAGGGACCGGCTGCGCGGCAATTTCGAAGGCATCGGCATCTTCATCGGCGAGCGCAACGACCGCATCACCGTGGTCTCCCCGATCGAGGGATCGCCCGCGATGGATGCCGGGTTGAAGCCCGAGGACTGGATCACCGAGATCGACGGCACCACCACCGAAGGATTGACGGTGACGGAGGCCGCCTCGCTGCTCCGCGGCAAGCGCGGCACATCGGTGACGGTCACG
>JAVKCR010000399.1:0-6260 GCA_040222645.1 Rhodospirillales bacterium | reverse complement strand
GTCGGTCATCACCCAGACATGGGGATGGCGCATCAGCACGTCGCACAGCGCCCGCATCTCCGCGCGCGTGTAGGCGGCGCCGGTCGGGTTGCTCGGCGAGTTCAGCAGCACCCACTTGGTCTTCGGCGTGATCGCGGCCTCGAGGTCTTCCGGCGTGATCTTGAAGCCGTTCGCCTCGACGCCCTCGACGAAGACCGGCGTGCCCTCGGCCAACAGCACCATATCGGGATAGGAGACCCAGTAGGGCGCGGGCACGATGACCTCGTCGCCCGGATCGAGCGTCGCCATGAAGGCGTTGTAGAGCACCTGCTTGCCGCCGGTCGAGACCGTGATCTGGTCGGGCGTGTAATCGAGATTGTTGTCGCGCTTGAACTTCGCGGCAACCGCCTTGCGCAGTTCCACCGTGCCCGGCACCGCGGTGTAGCGGGTCTGGCCGGAATCGATCGCGGCCTTCGCCGCCTCGCGGATATGTTCGGGCGTGTCGAAATCCGGCTCGCCGGCGCCGAGGCCGATGACGTCGCGGCCGGCCGCTTTCAGCTCGGCCGCCTTGGTGGACACGGCAATGGTGGGAGAGGGTTTCACGCGGGACAGGCGATTGGCCAGGATCGACATTTCGTGCTCCGGAATGGGTCTTGCTGAAGGAATGAGAAACGGCGCGCACCCTACGCCCGCCGGTGATCCGGTTCAAGGCAGAGACATGGTCTGTGCCACAGTTTTGCCCCGATCTGTCACTGAATGGCCCCGATCCCGGCACCGTTTTCGCCCGATAGCGCCCGTTGACTGTCATGCAGGCCACACCGATGGACGGGAGAGACCATCATGACAGGGATTTACGTTTCGCATGTCAGCCAGACCCATGACGGGGGACTGGATCCGTCGCACCGCTTCGAGATCGCGGTCACCGACCTGCATCCCTCCCTGCGGTTCAAGCCGGCGCCGCTGATCCGACGGGTCGCCCTGATCTGCATGGCGCTCCTCGCCGCTTTCACCATCATCGCCTTCGCCATCGGCAGCGCGTCGGCCGCGTCAGACGGCGAACGGGACATGCCGGGCCTCTATCTCGACACGCCGTCAGGCCACCAGGGCCAGGCCCCGACCGTCGTCGCCGATTACGACATCCGGGTCGACGGGCCGGTCGCGGCGACAAACCTGAACCAGCGCTTCCTGAACCCGAACGAGGAATGGGCGGAGGGCACCTACCTCTTCCCGCTGCCGGACGGTGCCGCCATCGACCACATGGCGGTGGAGGTGAACGGGCGCCGCATCGTCGGCAGGATCGCCGAGCGGGTGGCCGCCGAACGCATCTACGAGGCGGCGCGCGAGGATGGCCGGGCCGCGGCACGGCTCGACCAGCAACGGCCGAACATGTTCACCATGCATGTCGCCAATATCCCGCCCGGCGGCGACGTGGCGATCGAGCTGTCCTACTGGATGGTCGCCCCCTACAGCGACGGCGCCTTCCGCCTGCGCACTCCGCTGGTTGTGGGCCCACGCTACATCCCGGGCCGGCGGCCGGCCGGGGGGGTCGAGGAAGCCTCCTTCGCGACCGGACAGGTGCCGGACGGCGACCGCATCGTCTCGCCGGTACGCGTTTCCGGTCACGGCAACCCGGTCCGGCTGGTGGCTCGGATCAACCCGGGATTCGAGATCGGCGGGGTCGAGGTGCCCTACCACGCAACGGTTTCCCGCCAGGAAGGCGATGTGACGATCGTCGAGCTTGCCGGCGATGCGACGCCCGCAGACCGCGACTTCGTCATCACCTGGCGGCCGAAGGAAGGCGCCGCGCCCGCCGCCGGGCTGTTCACCGAAACCATCGACGGCGACACGTACATGCTGCTGATGCTGACCCCGCCGGAGACCGTGCAGCAGCCGACGCCGCCGCGCGACATCACCTTCATCGTCGACACCTCCGGTTCCATGCATGGCGAATCGATCGCCCAGGCACGCGATGCGCTGGTGACGGCTGTCGAACGGCTGCGCGGCATCGACCGTTTCAACATCGTCCGCTTCTCCGACGATTCCTCCCGGCTCTGGCCGAACGCACGCACGGCCACGTCCGCCAACCTCGCCGAGGCGGCGGACTGGATTACCCGTCTCGACGCCGATGGCGGCACGGAGATGCTGCCGGCGCTGGCCATGGCGCTCGCCTCCCAGCCGGAGGACGGTACCGGGCGGCTGCGCCAGGTCGTGCTGATGACCGACGGCGATGTCGGCAACGAGGCTGACCTGTTCGCCCTGATCCGCCGGTCGCTCGGAGACACGCGGCTGTTCACCGTCGGTATCGGCAGTGCGCCCAACGGCTATTTCATGCGCCGCGCCGCCCGCTTCGGCCGCGGCGCCAGCATCTATATCGGCGATGTTTCGGAAGTCGGCGAACGGCTCGGCGAGCTGTTCGCACGGCTCGACAACGCGGTGCTCACCGACATCAAGGTCGCCTGGCCGTCGGATGCGGCCGAGATGTGGCCGGCCCGCGCGCCCGACCTCTATACCGGCCAGCCGCTGGTGGTCGCGGCGAAACTGCCGGCGGAAGAGACCGGCGGCCATGTGGCGGTGTCCGGCCAGCTCGGCCCGTCGCTCTGGCATGGCGGCGTCGATCTCGATGCCGGCGCCGAGGCCCGCGGCATCGCCCGGCTCTGGGCGCGATCGAAGATCGAGGCGGCGATGGACGAGGCCGGCCGCGATGCCGAGCTCGCCCGCGAGATCGTGCTGCCGCTGGCGCTGCAACACAATCTGCAGACCCGCTTCACCAGCCTGGTCGCCGTCGACGAGACGCCGATCCGCCCGAAGGAAGCCACCTTCGCCAGCCATGACGTGCCGACCAACCTGCCGAAGGGCTGGACCCGGCCCGGCGGAACGACAGCTGCCGCAGGCAGCAATATCGACATGCCGCCTGCCGCCATGCCGATCCGGCTGCAAGGCGCGGGTATCGGCCTGCCGCAGACGGCAACGCCGGCGGCATTGCATCTCGGCATCGGCGCGATCCTGATCCTCACCGGGCTCGCCATTCTCATCGGCCTGCGCCGACGCGGCGGACAGCGGGAGTGCGCGGCATGAAACGCGGCCTCGCAATCTCCATGGCGCTCCTCTGCCTGCTCGCCGGCGGCGCGCTGGTCACCGACGCTGTCTGGATCCATGCCAAGGCGGCGCTGGCCGGGGTGATGATCCGCTCCGCCTGGAGCGACGAGCTGACCGGTCGGACGGCGTCGCGACCCTGGCCCTGGGCCGATACATGGCCGGTGGCCCGGCTGCGCGCACCGGATTTCGGCATCGACCAGATCGTGCTGGCCGGCGCCTCGGGCCGCACGCTGGCCTTCGGTCCCGGCCATGTCGCGGGGTCGGCGCTGCCGAACGAGACCGGCAACACCGTCATCGGCGGCCATCGCGACACCCATTTCAGGTTCCTCAAGGATGTCGGCCAGGGCTCGAAACTGGTGCTGACTTCCCCGGACGGCATCGAGGTTACCTACACGGTGACCGGCACGTCCGTGGTCCGCGCGGAAACCCGGCTGCCGGCGGAACTGCCCGGCCGCCGCCTGACGCTGGTGACCTGCTGGCCGTTCGATGCGATCACCACCGGCGGCCCGGAACGCTACGTGGTGACCGCGGTGCCGGAATAGACATTCGCAAAAGTCGCATGCACAGGATGCGTCGGCAGGGTAGCATCACCGGACTTTCCCTTCCGGTTGTTTCTGCCGATGCCCCTCAAATTGTCACCCGTACAGATGACCGTCGCGGTCTGCGTGGCCCACGTCGCGAGCATGTCGAGCATGTTCGCCTTCATGGCGCTGATCGACGTCTTCGAGGGGGTATGGGGGCTGAGCCAGACCGAATCCGGCACCATCGGGGGGACCTTCTTCGTCGGCTATATCGCGGGCGGCCTGCTGCTTGTCACCCGCACCGACCGGACCGACCCCAAGAAGATCTACCTGTTCTCGACCGGCCTCGCCGCGCTGGCGGCGATAGCCTTCGCACTGGTCGCCTCGGGCTTCGTCTCGGCGATGCTGCTGCATGCCGTTCTCGGCTTCGCGCTCGCCGGCTCCTACATGCCGGGCCTGAAATGCCTGACCGACAAGCTCGAGGGACCGGCCCAGTCCCGGGCGGTCGCGATCTACACCTCGTCCTTCTCCATCGGCACGGCGATCTCCTATTTCCTGGCCGGACGGCTGAACACGATCTTCGGCTGGGAGACGAGCTTCGCCATGCTCAGCGCCGGGTCGCTGATCGCGTTCCTGATCGTCGCCTTTGCCGTGCCGCCGATCGACCGCGTGGCGACCCCCGCCCGCGACAGCCATGCCTTCGATTTCATGCCGGTGTTCCAGGCGCGGCGCTGCATGGCCTATATCCTCTGCTATCTCGCCCATAACTGGGAATTGTTCGGGTTCCGCTCGCGCATGGTGGTGTTCACCGCCTTCGCCTTCGCCACCGGCGGGCTGATGCCGGGCGAGGCGCCGATCCGGGCCACCGACATCGCGGGCATCATCTCGCTCGTCGCCCTGCCCGCGAGCATCGCCGGCAACGAGATCGCGATCCGGGTCGGTCGGCGGCGCTGGCTGATGATCGAGATGACCGCCTCGGCCATGGTCGCCTGCGCGATCGGCTTTGCGGCGCTCTTGCCGCCGCTGGCGGTGGTTGCCTGCCTGGTCGGCTATGCCGCTTTCGTGGCCGGCGATTCCTCGGCCATCACGTCGGGCATGGTGGCGAACGCGCCGAAGGGCTATGCGGGCGCGGCGATGGCCCTGCACACCTCGCTCGGCTTCGTCGGCAGCGCGCTCGGCCCAGTACTGTTCGGGGTGGCGCTGGATGTCAGCGGCAACGGCGCGACCGTCACCTCCTGGGTCGCCGGCTTCGGCGCCATGGCCGCCGGCGTGCTGATCGGCCCGCTGGCGCTGCTGGTGATCGGCAAGCGGAAAGGGTCGGTCTAGCCGCCCAGCCGACTGGCGACATCCATCCCTGCATGCAAAACACGGACGATGAATATTCCATCCGGTTCTGCCAGATAGACAATCAGGTGGCGGCGATAGGGATGAATCCGTACCGGAGGCGTGAATTCCCGGCGTTCCGCGGCGAGCATCGGATTTTCTGAAATCAGCGTGAATTGCGCATCAAGGCCGTCGAGATACTCCCTGCGCTGGTGAATTCCCCATTCGCGTTCTGTAAAGCTGCCGATCTCGAGGATATCGCCGTGCGCCGCACGACTGACACGGATGTCAGCCATGCGCTGCGTCGAGTTCCTCCTGCAGCGTTTCCATGTTGAAATCCCGGGAAACGCCGCTCTCGATACCTTCCGAGATCATCCGTTGCATCTGAGCATGCCCTGCCGCCCGTTCCTGATCGCGGCGGATCAGGTCACGAACATAATCACTGGCATTGCTGTAACGGCCGGTCCGGGCTTGCGCCTCCACCCACTGCTTCATGGGATCGGGCAGGGAAACATTCATCGTTGCCATATCAATCTCCTCGCAGAAAATATAACAAATATTGGCAAGGTTTGTCAATTTTCTCCCTGCCGGGAGCTACCGGCGCGCGCGTGGGTGCGCCCCGTCATAGACTTCCATCATCCGGTCACCGTCGACCTCGGTGTATCGCTGGGTGGTCGAGAGCGAGGCGTGGCCGAGCAGTTCCTGGATGGTGCGCAGGTCGCCACCGCCGGACAGGAGGTGGGTGGCGAAACTGTGCCGCATGGCGTGCGGCGTCGCCGATTGCGGCAGGCCCATCAGCTCGCGCAGCCGGCGCACCTGGCGCTGCACGACGCCGGGATTGAGCCGGTCGCCGCGGGCGCCGATGAACAGGGGATCGCCCGGACCGGCAGAAAAGGGTCGCAATTTCAGATATTGCCGCACGGTGTCGCGCACCACGGGCAGCACGGGGACCACGCGCTGCTTGTTGCCCTTGCCGGTGATCGTGATCGCGTCGCGGTCGGGCAGATCGGCGACATTCATCGCCAGCGCCTCGGAGATGCGCAGACCGCAGCCGTAGAGCAGCGCCATCAGCGCGATGTCGCGGGCCTGTATCCACGGCTTGTCGCTGATCTCGCCGATGGCCGATAGCGCTTCCATCGCCTCGTCGCGCGATAGCGGCTTCGGCACCGCCTTCGGCAGTTTCGGGGTGCGCACCGCGGCGATGGCGGAATTCTCCGCCAGGCCCCGCTTCTCGAGGAAGCGGTAGAAGGAGCGCACCGTCGACAAGGCGCGCGCCGAGGAGGTGGCGGCGAGGCCGCGCCTGTTGCGGTCGGAGCGGTAGCCGCGGAATTCGGCCGGGCC
>JAVKCR010000398.1:0-3605 GCA_040222645.1 Rhodospirillales bacterium | reverse complement strand
CGAGGTAGTCGTCGCGCAGCAGCCGCTTGATCTGGCGGGCCAGCGACTCTGCATCGTCGACCGGGGCGAGCAGGCCGGTGACCCCCTCGGTGATGAGCATGCCCGGGCCGAGCGAATCGGCGGCGACGACGGGCCGGCCATGCGCCCAGGCCTCGATCACCACGTTGCCGAGGGGTTCGTGCCGCGAGGGGCAGACGAAATAGTCGCAGGTCGACATCAGCGCCGGCATGTCGGAGCGCCAGCCGAGGAAACGGACCCGGGGGCGGACACCGATGCGTTCGGCGAGCGCCATCAGGTCGTTCTTCAGCGGGCCCTCGCCGGCCAGCCAGAGATAGGTTTCCGGCAGCCGGGCGAGCGCGTGCAGCAACACGTCAAAGGCCTTGTTCTCGTGCAGCCGGCCCATGGCGAGCAGCAGCGGCGCGCCGTCCGGCGTGTGCAGCGGTGCGCGCGGCACGGGGTCCGCCTTCTCCGCCTGGACGAAATTCGGCAGGTAATGCGCCTTCTCCGCCGGCCAGCCCTTGGCGACGATATGTTCGACGATGTCCTGGGTATTGCCGATCAGGTGATCGCAGCCCTCGTAATACTTGAGGTCGTAATAGCCGCCAAGCCGGCCGACATGAACGAACTTGCCTTTCGGACAGAACTGGCTTGCGCGGTTCATCCAGGTCAGCACCACGTCCGGCTTGAAGGCCCGGATCTCGCGGCGGAAGGCGAGTCGTGACGCGATGTCGAACCTGCCGCCGAATTTCACCGAACGGACATCGACCCCGGAATCGAGCAGGCGCTGCGGCCGGTCGCCGATCGGGCGCACCAGCACGCGCTGTTCCATGCCCGCGCGGGCGAATCCGGCGGCAAGGCGGACAAAGAATTCTTCCGCGCCGCCGAACTCGGCTCCGGCCATGGCCTGCATCAGCTTCATATCTGTCTCCGCAATCAGGGCAGCAATTGTTCGAAACGGGCGGCGGCTTCCGGCCAGCCCCAGCTGCGCTGCCGGGCGATCGCGGCCTGCTGCTGGCGCTTCCAGAGCGCATCGTCGGTGAGCAGCCGGATCGCGCTGTCCGCGAACCCGGCATCATCCCCCCGGATATAACCGGTTTCGCCGTCCACCACACGCTCGACGACGCTGCCGATCGGCTGCACGACGCAGGGCACGCCCAGCGCCTGTGCTTCCGCAAGCGCATAGCAATAGGTTTCGTTGATGTCGCCCTTGTAGAGCATCACCCGGGAGGCCAGCAACTCGTCGATCAGAACCGGTTTCGCAACCGGCTCGCGCAGGACGACGCCGCTTTCGCCCATGCCCCAGGCGCGTTGCAGGACCTTGCGCATCGGTTCGGCCTTGTCGAGGCCGGCCTGGCCGTAGGTGCCGGGGCCGCAGAACAGGTGCAGTTCGGCATTCGGCACCGCGGGGCGGATGCGGTCCTTCCACAGGTCGAGCAGCCAGTCCAGGCCGCGCAGCGGGTTCGAGGTGAAGATCGCCCGCGGGCCGGGCACCTCCGCGGCGGGTGCCTTGTCGCGGAACAGCCGGGGAATGCCGTAGGGGATGACGTGGCGGCTTCCGCCCGGCACCCAGCGCGGCAGGGTGGTCGCGTGGTAGTCGCCGATGAAGACGATGTCCGGCTTCACCTTCCAGAGCTTGGAGATGTAGCGGAACTTGACCATGTATCCGGCGGGATTATGGGTCCAGAAGACCTGCCTGGCGGCCCCGGGCATGGCGGTGATCAGCTTGTCGCCGCGATTGGCGATATACATGTCGGCCGTCTCCGGCAGTCCGCCGGATATCGGCCGCCATTCGACGCCCTTGTGGGTCAGCGGGGCGGCGCAATTGTTGCAGACGGTGACCTGGTGGCCGCGCGCCGCCAGTTCCTCGGCCAGCGCGGTGAAGGCGGATTCGGCGCCGCCCAGCGGCGAGTTTTCCGCGACCCGGCCGTCGAACCGGATGCCGTCGTCGGCCATGACGATGCGCGCCATCGCTATTCCTTTTCCAGCCGTGCCTTGAGGTGGGACATCAGCGGATACATACCGGCAAACAGCGCGATGAGAAAACCATAACCGCCTTCGCGATATCCCTTGCGGGCGACGTAGCATTTGAAGAAGCGGGAGAACAGGCGGCGCACATTCGAGCAGGTCGATCCCCAGGTTTCGCCGGCATCGCGCAGGTCGCGGGCGCGGGCGGTGGAGTAATTGTCGAGACGACGGATCATACTGGAGATGTTCTTGTCGACATCATGGCGGAGGCGCTGCGTGAGCATCGCGCCCTTGCGGCCGCTCCAGGTCAGCGAGGGATGCACCCGCTGGCGGGCCCAGCGCTTGACCCCGCGCCGGAACAGCCCGGGATAGGCGGCCTTGCCGAAGGAAGCGCCCCAGCCGTACCGGACAAGCCGGCCGCCGATGTAGTTGTCGACCGGGATTTCATGCCAGTCCGCGCCGGTTGTCTCGATAATGCGCCGGATCTCGGCGGCGAGGTCCGGTGATACCGTCTCGTCGGCGTCGACTTCCAGCACCCAGTCACAATTGCAGGCATCGATGCCGGCATTGCGGCGGTCGCCCTCAAGTTCCCAGGCGCCGTCGACCAGCCGGTCGGTATGGCGCGCCGCGATCTCGCGCGAGCGGTCGGTGCATTTGTCGAGCAGCACGACGAGCTCGTCGCCGAAGCCGAGATGTGACAGGCAATGGTCGAGCTTGTCTTCCTCGTTGTGGACCGAGATGACGATGGACAGCGTGGTCATGCCGCCTCGCGCCCGAGGCCCTGCCAGAGTTCGGCGATGGCGGCTTCCACCGCATCGACGGTCAGGCCGTCCATCAGGGTTTCGGAGGTGCGATGGTCGAAGCCTGGCGGGAAGATTTCCGGGAAGCCTTCCGGGGTGCGCACCACCCGCGTGTCGTAGCCCCAGGGCGCGTAATGCCGGTCGTCACTCGGGCCGAACAGGCCGATTGTCGGAATGCCGGCGGCGGCGGCGAGATGCATGACCGCCGAATCGTTGCCGGCATAGAGGGCGCACCGCCCGAGGCAGGCCGAGGCGGTCAGCAGGTCGACCGTGCCGGCGAGATCGATCAGACGGTCGTCGGGAATGGCGTCCATCACCGGCCGGGCGGCGTCGCGTTCGTCCGGCCCGCTGAAGATTGCGATGCGGGCATCGGGGAAGCTGCCGGTCTTCGACGTCAGCCGGCTGATCAGTTCCACGAACCGCTCCGCCCGCCAGGTCTTTGCGCGCCAGTTGGTGACCGGCCCGATTCCGATCACCGGAGCGCCGTCCGGGACGATGCCGGCGGCCCGGGTCTCATGTTCGGGCGTGGTCCAGACCCGGGGCGACGGCGGTTCGGCGAGGTCGAACAGGTCGGCAAGCTGGCGCACGCGATGCACCGGCTCGTCGGATCTCTCGAGGACGCAGCGGCGGTTGGCGAACAAGAGGTAGGCGATGGCCGAGCGGCGCAGATCGACGACGAGGTCCCAGAAGGTGAAGGCGGTCTCGCGCCAGAGCCGCCACCAGTGGAAGGAGTGCTTCTGCTTCACCACGACGATGATGCGTTCGACATTCGGCGCCGTCTCGAACAGGGGGGCCGAATGTTCGCCGGCGGCCACCGTCACCCGGGCGTCGGGCCAGTGG
>JAVKCR010000397.1:0-8178 GCA_040222645.1 Rhodospirillales bacterium | reverse complement strand
AAGTTCCGTTTCGGCACGCCGACGATTAGCCATAGACCGGCTTCGTTGCCGCCGAAACCGAGCGGCTTTCCCATGTCATAACGGGGATTGTCGATGGCGTATGACGTCGAACTTACTCGCAGCAACAGCGGGATATCGAGGGTGCCGGTGTAGTACCGGGTTTCCTCGATCGACGTGTTCTGCGGCCAGCTTCCATGGGTCGCGCCGAGCGCGCCGGTCAGTTCCGCGACGGCGGCGTTGATCCGGCCGGTATCCACATCTTCCATCCGGATTGCGCATTCGAAATATTCCGGTATCCCGGAGAGCATGGCATCGCGCAGCTTCGGACCGAACCCGTCGCCGAGGAAGCCCGCCGCGTATTTCCTTCTCCGCTCATGGTCCCAGTAATTCCAGTGCGCGACCGGGTTCTCCGGCAGGACGTAGCGACCGACCTTGCGTTTCGGAAGGGTGACCGGGCTTTCCGGCCATTTACCCGCCGCGAGCTGACCGCCAAAGCCGTTCCACCGCTTCGTGATCTCGATGACCCCATCAAATCGCTGGTCCAGGCAGCCTTCTTCGAAGGCCCGGATGAACAGGTCTGTGCGCTGCTGCACCACCGGGTCCGCCACATCCATGTAGGTCGGGCTGGCGACAACCGCCGGCGCGCCGCCTCCGGTAGAGGTCACGCAGCCGCCGACCAGCACGGCCGAAAAGGCGGCAAGGGCAAGCGCGCGCACCGCCCTTGGAGACAACAGGGAAGCTCTCGCTTGCATCGTCGATCGTCCGGAATGTTTGCAGATGGCCGGGACGAAATGTCCTGACGGACAGACTTTATTCAGACCCAGATCGGCGTTTAATATCAGATCACTGGGACAAACTTACACCGCCTCGCCCGCCGCTCGGCCGCTCGCCCAGGCCCACTGGAAGTTGTAGCCTCCGAGCCAGCCGGTAACGTCGACGGCCTCGCCGATGGCGTGAAGCCCGGGCACCCTCTTCGCTTCCATGGTCTGTTGCGACAATTCCGATGTCGCGATGCCGCCGCGGGTGACTTCCGCCTTGGCGTAACCCTCCGTGCCTAACGGAAACATCCGCCAGCCATTCAGTTTCCGGCCCATCTCCGCGAGCATCTTGTCGGCGATGTCGCCGGCCGGCCGGTCGGGCAGGTTTTCCGCCAGCCGCTCGGCCAGCCTTCCCGGCAGCAGCTCGCCGAGGATCGCCCGGCAGCCGGCCTTCGGTCGGGCCCGCTTCGCCGCCAGCAGGGTCTCCGCGGCGTCCAGTCCCGGCAGCAGGTCGAGGGTGACCTCCCCGCCATGCCGCCAGTAGGAGGAGACCTGCAGGATCGCCGGGCCCGAGAGCCCGCGATGGGTAAATAGCATCGACTCCCGGAAAGCGGCGCCGCCGGCTTCCGCCCGGCAATCGAGGGAGACGCCGCTCAGGGGCTGCATCAGCTCCAGCATCTCGCCGCCGAAGGTCAGCGGTACCAGCGCCGGGGCGGTCTGCGTCATCTTCAGGCCGAACTTGCGCGCGATGTCGTGAGCGAAACCGGTGGCGCCCATCTTCGGGATCGAGAGCCCGCCGGTCGCGAGCACCAGGGAATCGGCGGAGAAACCGCCCTTGTCGGTGGCGACCTCGAAGCGATCGCCCTTCGAGACATCACTCACTTGGCAGCCCGTGCGGACATCCACGCCGCCGTCCCGGCATTCCGCCATCAGCATCTCGACGATCTGCCGGGCCGAACCGTCGCAGAAAAGCTGGCCCAGCGTCTTCTCGTGCCAGGCGATGCGGTGGCGCTCGACCAGCGCGATGAAATCATGCTGGTCGTAGCGGGCCAGCGCCGACTTGGCGAAATGCGGGTTCTCCGACAGGAAGTTCCCTGCCGTGCAGCCGAGATTGGTGAAATTGCAGCGCCCGCCGCCGGAGATCAGGATCTTCTTGCCCACCTTCTCCGCATGTTCGAGCAGCAGCACCCGGCGTCCGCGCTGCCCGGCCGTGAGCGCGCACATCAGCCCGGCGGCGCCGGCGCCGATGACGATGGCGTCGAAATGCTGGTCGGTCATGCGGGGGTCAGTAGATCGTCCGCTTCATGCGTTCCGGATAGGCGGCGTCATAGGCGGCGCTGTCGAAGCCGTCCGCTGTCAGGCCCTTGATCATGTCGCCGGCGGTCGGCATCGATGTGCGGTCGATACGGGTTTCCGGGTCCCACAGCTTCGAGCGGGCGAGTGCCTTCTGGCACTGGAAATAGACGCTGCCGACGGAGACCATGATGACGCTCTGCGGCTGCTTGCCATCCATCGCGAAGCTTTCCAGCAGGTCGGGATCGGTCGAGAGCGTTGCCCTGCCGTTGATGCGCAGGGTCTCGCCTATGCCGGGGACCAGGAACAGCAGCGAGACGCGCGGGTCGCGCACGATGTTGCGCAGGGAATCGATGCGGTTGTTGCCGCGCCGGTCGGGCATGGCGACGGTCGTCTCGTCGATCACCCGCACGAAACCCGGCGGGTCGCCGCGCGGCGAGCAATCGGTGCCTTCCGGCCCAACGGTCGAGAGCACCACGAAGGGCGACGCCTCGATCATCATCCGGTAGTGGGGGGTGATGTGGCCGGTCTCCTTGGCGAGCGAATTCGGCGAGGGCGCGCCGTAGAGCGCCTCGAGTTCCTCGATGGAGCCGATGATGTGTTTCTCGGACATGGCGGCCGGTATTCCGTCAGATGGCGGGAGCCGGACCATAGCATCCGGCGCGGGGCTGAAAAACGGCAACATAGCGGACACGCCCGCAATGCCGGCCGGGTGCGGGGGCAAGTCTGCTTGCGGCGCGGGCCGGGGCGGATAATCTGCCGCCATGCGCGAGACCCCGGACCGGAGCGACTGACGGAACATGTGCGGCATCGCCGGAACCACGCGGCCCGAACCGGGACTGCTCGACCAGTTCGTCGCGCGTCTCTCCCATCGCGGGCCGGACAGCAGCGGAACCTGGACCGACGAGGCCGGTCGCGTCGGCTTCGCCCATACCCGTCTTGCCATCATCGACCTGTCGGAAGGCGGCCACCAGCCGATGCGCTCGTCCTGCGGCCGCCACGCGCTGACCTATAACGGCGAGATCTACAATTACCGCGCGCTCCGCGCCGAGCTGGAAGCGAAGGGCGAGAGCTTCTCTAGCGAGAGCGACACCGAGGTGCTTCTCAGGCTCCTGATGCGCGACGGCGAGGCGGCGCTGTCGAAGCTCGTCGGCATGTTCGCGCTGGCCTACTGGAACGGCGAGGACGAAAGCCTCCTGCTCGCCCGCGACCGGCTGGGGGTGAAGCCGCTGGTGCATGCGGCGCTGCCCGACGGCGGCATCGCTTTTGCCTCCGAGATCCACGCGCTCCGCGCCCAGCCCGGCATCGATCTCGCCCGCGACGAGGCGGCGCTGTCGGCCTATCTCGCCTGTCTCTACGTGCCGGCGCCGATGACGCTCCATCGCGGCATCCGTAAACTGGCCCCCGGTACGCTTCTCAAATGGAAGGCCGGTAAGAGCGAGATACGCTCCTGGTGGCAGCCGGCCTATAACGGCACCCGCGCGCCCTCCCTCGACGAGGCGGTCGAGGAGCTGATGCCGCTGATCCGCGCCGCCGTCATCGACCGCATGGTCGCCGACGTGCCCGTCGGCTGTTTCCTTTCCGGCGGTGTCGATTCCTCGGTGATCGCGGCGGTGATGGCCGAGGAACGCCGGCGCAGCGGCGCCGATCCGGTGCGCACCTTCACCATGACCTTCGAGGAGAAGGCCTACGACGAGCGCGATGCCGCCGCCGAGATCGCCCGGGTGGTCGGCAGCGACCATACCGAACTGGCGGCCAGCCCCTCGCTCGCCGGCATGCTCGACCGCATGGTGACCGCCTTCGGCGAGCCGTTCGGCAATCCGACGGCGCTGCTGATCGACGATCTGTCGCGCAAGGCGCGCGAACATGTCACCGTGGCGCTGATCGGTGACGGCGGCGACGAGGTCTTCGCCGGCTATCCGCGCTACGAGGGCGGGCTGCTCGCAGGGCGCTACCGCCGCCTGCCGGGCTGGCTGCGCAACGGCATCATCGCGCCAGCCGCCAACCTGATCCCGGAAAGCGCGTCGGGCCGCCATTCGCTCCGCCGGGCGCGGGAATTCCTCACCGGCGCCTCGCTGGAAGATTCCGAGATGTATGCCGCCTGGGTGGAATATTTCGGCCCCGCCGAGCGTCAGGCGCTGATGGGTGGCGGGATGCCGTCGCGCCCGCTCGCCGACATCATGCGGGCCGCACCGTCTTCGGACATGCTCGACCGCATGCAGCAGACCGATCTCGTCAGTTTCCTGCCCGGCAATTTGCTGTTCTACGGCGATGCCATGAGCATGCAGCATGCACTGGAGCTCCGGGTGCCGCTGATCGACCACCGGCTGATCGAGGGCGTGCAGACGCTCTCCACCGGGCTGCGCTTCCAGGACGGCAAGAAGACGCTGCTCCGCGCCGCCGCGAAGAAACTGCTGCCGGCAGAACTGGTCGACCGTCCGAAACGCGGCTTCAACCCGCCGATGGGCGTGTGGCTCCGCAACGAGCTGCGCGAGCGGATGGAGGAACGCCTCCAGCCGGGTCCGGTCGAGGCGCTCGGGCTGGCGTGGGAGCCGGTCGCGCGGCTGAAACAGGAGTTCCTCTCGGGCAAGCGGGACCATTCCCTGAAGCTCTGGTCGCTACTGGTCCTCGACCGTTGGCAGGACCTGCAGCGGGAAGCGGCCTGAGGCCATGTCCACGGGCAGCATCACGCCGTCCGCCCCGTCCAGAGCGCGTATCGTCCATGCCGTCTTCGCCGGGCTGGCGGCGAGCCTCGTCGGCATCGGGCTGGCCCGTTTCGCCTACACGCCGCTGCTGACCGCGCTGATCGATGCGAACTGGTTCCCGGAGACGGACGCGATCTATCTCGGCGCGGCCAATCTCGCCGGCTATCTCGCCGGCGCGCTCGGCGGACGCTGGGTGGCGGCGCGCTCGTCGCCGCGCGCCGCGCTGCGCACGATGATGCTGCTGGCGAGCCTCGCCTTCATTGCCTGCGCCTGGCCGCATTCCTTCCTCTGGTACTTCGCCTGGCGGTTCGCCGCGGGCTTCGCCGGCGGCGCGCTGATGGCGCTGGCCGCCCCCACCATCATGCCGCTGGTGCCTACAGGACGGCAGGGTCTCGCCGGCGGGCTGATCTTCACCGGCGTCGGGCTCGGCATCGCCGCGTCCGGCACGCTGGTGCCCTTGTTCCTCGGACATGGCGTTGCGGAGACCTGGATCGCGCTCGGCCTCATCTCGCTGGTGCTGACCATGGCCGCCTGGACCGGCTGGCCGGCGGAGGCCGTGGTCGCCGCACCGCCGTCGGAGGCGCCGCCGACAACCGGCCCGGCCCTGCCGGCACTCTATGTTGCCTATGGCCTCGTCGCGGCGGGGCTGGTGCCGCACATGGTGTTCCTCGTCGATTTCATCGCCCGCGGATTGGGAGAGGGACTCGCTGGCGGGGCCTTCTACTGGGTGCTGTTCGGCATCGGGGCAGCCGGCGGAGCCGCGCTGGCGGGCCGGCTCGCCGACCGCTTCGGTTTCCGCCTCACGCTCCGGGTGACGCTGGCGGTCGAGGTCGCCGCCGTGGCGCTGGCGGCGCTGGTTCAGGATGCCTGGGCGCTCGCGAATTCCGCCGTCATCGTGGGCGCCTATGTGCCGGGCGTGGTGCCGCTGGTGCTCGGCCGCTCGCGCGAACTTGCCGGCCCGGACATCGCCCGGCAGCGCCGGGCCTGGAGTCTCGCCACTACCGGTTTCGCGCTTGGGCAGGCGGTCGCGGCCTATCTCTTCTCCTGGCTGTTCGCCGGATCGGGCGACTATCTGCTGCTCTACTGGCTGGGGGCGGCGGCGATGGCCGCAGCGCTCGCGGTCGACCTGGTTTTCGCCAACCGCCGATGAAGCATTGCCGTTACTGTCCGGACATATAAAATCGCCGGAAAACCGGAGGAAGCTCTCATGCCGAAAGATGCAGCCGCGACATTGCCGCCGGACGGGGCGGAAAAGCATTACGCGACGATCAGCGTGCGCCGGGTCGCCGGTGCGCTCGGCGGCCTGGTCAGTGGCGTCGACATGGCGAAAGACCTCGACGATGCGGTGATCGCCGACATCCGCCAGGCGCTGAACGACTACCTCGTCATCTTTCTCGAGGGCCAGGCGCATGTGACGCCGGACCAGCAGATCGCCTTCGGGCGGCGTTTCGGCGAGCTGGTGCCCTACCCGATGATCAAGGGGCTGGAGGGCTATCCCGAGATCGTGCCGGTGGTGAAGCTGGAGCATGAACGGGAGAATTTCGGCGGGCTCTGGCATTCCGACACCACCTATCTGGATGAACCGCCGCTCGGCTCGATCCTGCTCGCCCGAGAGCTGCCCCCTTATGGCGGTGATACGCTCTTCGCCAACATGTACGCGGCCTACGAGACGCTGTCGGCGCCGATGCGCGGCCTGCTCGACGGCCTGACCGTGATCCAGTCCTCCGGCAAGGGGGCGGTCTCGGCGACCCGCAAGGCGCGGATCGAGGCGGAAGGCCGCTCGGCGGAGGCCGCCCCCGTGAAGACCGCCCTGCATCCGGCGGTGCGCACCCACCCGGAAACCGGGCGCAAGGCGCTCTATGTCAATTCGGCCCATTCCGTCGGTTTCCGCGAGTTGTCGGAGGAGGAGGGCAACGCGCTGCTCGGCTTCCTGTTCCGCCATGTCGAGCGGCCGGAATTCTCCTGCCGGCTCTCCTGGAAGCCGGGCTCGGTCGCGTTCTGGGACAACCGGTCCTGCCAGCACAACCCGATCAACGACTATCACGGCTACCGCCGGGTGATGCATCGTGTCACTATCGCGGGCGATCGTCCGCAATAGGGAAGCCATCATGAAAGCCGCCGTCTGCCGGGAGTTTGCCAAGCCCCTCGTGATCGAGGAGGTATCGCTGGCGGAGCCCGGCATCGACGAGGTCCGGGTGCGCATCAAGGCCTGCGCGATCTGCCATTCCGACATCATCTTCGCCGAGGGCGGCTGGGGCGGAAAGCTCCCGGCGATCTGCGGCCACGAAGCGGCGGGCATCGTCGAGGCGGTCGGCCCCGGCGTGCGCCACCTGAAGCCGGGTGACCATGCGGTGGTCACGCTGGTGCGCGCCTGCGGCACCTGTCCCTGCTGCGAACAGGGCTATTACGGCTCCTGCGAGACGACTTACCCGCTCGACGATCGCTCGCCGATCTCGGCGCCCGACGGCTCGTCGATCCATCACGGTCTGCGCACCGGCGGCTTCGCCGAGGCGGTGGTGGTGGAGGCCTCCCAGTCCGTCGCCATCGGCAAGGACATCCCCTTCGCCTCGGCCTCGCTGCTGGCCTGCGGGGTGATCACCGGGTTCGGCGCGGTGACCAACACCGCGAAGATGCCGGCCGGCGCCAGCGCCGTGGTCATCGGCTGCGGCGGGGTCGGGCTGAACGCCATCCAGGGTGCTTCGATCTCGGGCGCGCGGGTGGTGATCGCGATGGACCTCTCGGATTCGAAGATCGAGGCGGCGAAACGTTTCGGCGCGACGCATGGCGTGAACCCGGCGAAGGAGGACGCGGTGGCGGCCGTGAAGGCGCTGACCGGCGGTCGCGGGGCGGATTTCGTCTTCGTCACCACCGGCGTGAAGGCCGCCTTCGACCAGTCCTATTCGCTGGTCGCGAAGGGCGGGGCGGTGGTGCTGGTCGGCATGCCGGAGAACGGCGTGATGTCGGAGATCGACCCGGGCACGCTGGCCAACGACTCGAAGCGCCTGCTCGGCTCCAAGATGGGCTCGTCGAACATCCACCGCGACATTCCCGCCCTTGCCGACCTCTACCGCCAGGGCCGCCTCAAGCTCGACGAACTGGTCACGGGCACCTACCCGTTGGAAGAAATCAACGAAGCCATCGCGTCGGTGCTCCGCGGCGAGGCGCTGAGGAACGTGATCGTCTTCGACTGACGGCGGCTGGGGAGAGGCTGGAAGGGAAATGACACAGATGAACACAGATAAACACGAATGGGCTCTGGAAGCCGGGGTCGTTTATCTCTTTCATGCATTCATGATTTGATCGCGCCCGGAGGGCGCAGTCCTTTTGCTGATCATCTTCCGAAGTTCCACTATCCCCTCATTCCGGAGCAGGCGTATAGAAAGCCGGAACCCATGCGGGAGGGCACGGCTTTCATCGCTCTG
>JAVKCR010000396.1:0-9490 GCA_040222645.1 Rhodospirillales bacterium | reverse complement strand
CCCCAGCGTCGGACGGGATCGCCCTTCACCGGCGGTTCGACCTTGATCACCTCGGCGCCCATGTCGGCCATGACGCGGGTGCAGAAGGGGGCGGCGATGAAATGGCCGAGTTCGACGACCCGGACACCGGCCAGCGGCAGGGAGGAATCAGTCATAGGTGGCGACCTCCACCAGGTTGCCGTCGGGATCGCGGAAATAGACCGAGGTGATGGCCCCGGTCGCCCCGGTGCGGGGTGACGGCCCGATCTCCAGCGTGACGCCGTTCCCCTCGATATGGGCGGCGATCTCCTCGATGGCGCCCTCGGCGATCAGGCAGAAATCGGCGCCGCCGACCTGCGGGGCGGCGGCATGGGGCTGAACTTCCGCGCCGGCCTGGTGCAGGTTGATCTTCTGGCGGCCGAAGGTGAGCGCGATACGCCCGCCGGCGAAGGTGACGATCTCCATGCCGAGCACGCGGCGATAGAATTCCGCGGTCTTGCCGACATCGCGGGCGGTGATCACAAAATGGTCGATGCGGTCGATCTTCATCCGGCGTTTCCTTCCTGTTTGCGGCGTTTCATACCGCAAAGCAGGACATGCCGGTATCAGAGAATCAATCCGTCATCCGTGCCGGATTGAGATGGATGACGGAGATCAGGGCCGCAGCGAGGCGATGTTGGCGGCGTAGTCGCCCGGTCCGTTGAACACGGCGGAACCGGCGACCAGCACGTTGGCGCCGGCGGCGATCACGTCGGGTGCATTCTTCGCGTTGACCCCGCCATCGACCTCGAGCTCGATCGGCCGGTCGCCGATCATCTTGCGGATGCGGGCGATCTTCTCCAGCGAGGAGGGAATGAAGCTCTGGCCGCCGAAGCCCGGGTTGACCGACATCACGAGAATCAGGTCGAGCCGGTCGAGCACGTAATCGAGCACATTCTCCGGCGTCGAGGGGTTGAGCGAGGCCCCGGCCTTCTTCCCGAGCTGGCGGATCGCCTGCAGCGAGCGGTCGAGATGCGGGCCGGCCTCGGCATGGACGGTGATGATGTCGGCGCCGGCCTTGGCGAAGGCCTCGAGATAGGGGTCGGCCGGCTGGATCATCAGATGGACGTCGAGCACCTTCTGCGTATGCGGCCGGATCGCCTCGACCACCAGCGGGCCGATGGTGATGTTGGGCACGTAATGGCCGTCCATCACGTCGACATGAACGTAGTCGCAGCCGGCCGCGTCGATCGCGCGGATCTCCTCGCCGAGACGGGCGAAATCGGCGGACAGGATGGACGGCGAGATCTTGACGGACATGACAATTCTCCGGCAGGGCTGGTGCTTCGCGGGTGATAGACCGGGCGGCGGGATGACGCAATGGGCTGAGCGCTGATGGCTGCTGCTCTCACTCTCCAACCAAATCAATTGATGTCATCCCGGCGCAGGCCGGGACCTAGGGCGTACAGGCAGTGCGTTCGCGATACTGGGTCCCGGCCTGCGCCGGGATGACATCGATATTTTGAATGCGGTGGAGGTTACGATCCCCGCCGCTGCGCCTCCACCACCGCGACGGCGGTGGCGTTCTGCAGGCCGCGGGCGGTGACCGAGGGGGTCAGGATATGTGCGGGGGCGGCGGCGCCGATCAGCAGCGGGCCGACGGAGACCGCGCCGGCCATGGTCTTCAGCGCGTTGAAGGTGATGTTCGCCGCATCCAGGTTCGGGAAGATCAGCAGGTTGGCCGGGCCCTCGAGCCGCGAGTTCGGGAAGATCCGGGCGCGGGTGTCGGGGTTGAGGGCGGAATCCGCATGCATCTCGCCCTCGACCTCCAGCTCCGGATGGCGTTCGCGGAGGATACGGGCGGCCTCGCGCATCTTTACCGCCTGCGGATAGTCGGTGGTGCCGAAATTGGAGTGCGACACGAGCGCGATCTTCGGCTCGATACCGAAATTGCGCACCTCCGAGGCGGCGAGCAGGGTCATCTCGACGATCTCATCGGCGGTCGGGTCCGGCGTCACGTGGGTGTCGCAGAGGAAGAACGAACCCTGCGGCAGGATCAGCAGGCTGAGCGCGGAATATTCATGCACGTTCTCGGCCTTGCCGAGCACATCGGTGACATGGCGAAGATGGAAGCGGTACTGGCCGTAAAGACCGCAGAGCATGGCGTCGGCCATCCCCTTCTGCACCATCATGGCGCCGATCACGATGGTGTTGGTGCGGATGATGGTGCGCGCCGCGTCCGGCGAGACGCCGTTGCGTTCCATCAGTTCGTGGTAGGAGCGCCAGAAGTCGTTGTAGCGGTCGTCATGGTGCGGGTTGACGATCTCGAAGTCGCGGCCCTCGCAGATGCGCAGGCCGAGCTTCTCGATCCGCGACAGGATGACCTCGGTCCGGCCGATCAGGATCGGCTTCGCGACGCCGTCATCGACCACGGTCTGCACGGTGCGCAGCACGCGCTCATCCTCGCCTTCCGCATAGGCCACGCGGCGCGGGTCCTTGCGGGCTGCCTCGTAGATCGGCTTCATCACCAGGCCGGAGCGGATGACGTAGCGGCTCAGGCTGTCGCGGTAGGCCTGGAAATCCTCGATCGGCCTCGTGGCGACGCCCGAGTCCATCGCCGCTTTGGCGACGGCGGCCGAGACCTCGACGATCAGGCGCGGGTCGAAGGGTTTCGGGATCAGGTATTCCGGGCCGAATTTCAGTTCTTCGCCGCCATAGGCCGCGGCGACGATGTCGGAGGTCTCGATCATCGCCATGTCGGCGATGGCGCGCACGCAGGCGGCCTTCATCTCCTCGTTGATGTCGGTGGCGCCGACGTCGAGCGCGCCGCGGAAGATGAAGGGGAAGCATAGCACGTTGTTGACCTGGTTCGGATAATCCGACCGGCCGGTCGCGATGATGCAGTCCGGCCGCACCTCCTTGGCGTCCTCCGGCGAGATTTCCGGCACCGGGTTTGCCATGGCGAGGATGATGGGCCTCTCCGCCATCTTCGCGACCATCTCCTTCTTGAGTACGTTCGGGCCGGACAGGCCGAGGAAAACGTCGGCGCCCTCGATCACCTCGGCGAGGGAGCGAAGGTCGGACTCCTGCGCATAGGCTTCCTTCTCCCGGGTCATCTCGTCATTGCGGCCGCGCCAGACCAGGCCGGCGATGTCGCAGAGCCAGATGTTCTCGCGCTTCAGGCCGAGGCTGACGAGCTGGTTGAGGCAGGCGATGCCGGCGGCGCCCCCGCCGGTCGAGACCAGCTTGATGTCCTCGATCTTGCGCCCCGTTATGCGCAGCGCGTTGATGATCGCCGCCGCGGTGACGATGGCCGTGCCGTGCTGGTCGTCGTGGAAGACGGGGATGCTCATCCGCTCCCGGCAGGCTTTCTCGATGATGAAGCATTCCGGGGACTTGATGTCTTCCAGGTTGATCGCGCCGAAGGTCGGTTCCAGCGCGGCGATGATCTCGATCAGCTTGTGGGGGTCGGTCTCGTTCAGTTCGATATCGAAGACATCGATGCCGGCGAACTTCTTGAACAGGACAGCCTTGCCCTCCATCACCGGTTTCGCGGCGAGCGGGCCGATCGGCCCGAGACCCAGAACGGCGGTACCGTTGGTGACCACGCCGACGAGGTTGCCGCGGGCGGTGACGGAAGCTGCTTCCTTGGGGTCGTCTACGATCACCTTGCAGGCGGCGGCGTCGCCCGGCGACTAGGCGAGCGAGAGATCGCGCTGCGTGGTCAGCGGCTTGGTCGGCGTGATCGCCAGTTTACCCGGACGCGGTTCGCGGTGATAGATCAGTGCCGCTTCATGCAGCTTCTCGTCGGACATCTCGGATCCTCCAGAATCGACGGCTCATGGTAATCGCCGTCACCGGGACAGCCAATCACCCGTTCTGCCGTCCGGCACTGGAACCGGGCAAGCCGGATGGCTGGCCCTACCGCCGGATGCCGGCGGGGCGCAGATTCCCGGCATTGCCGTGCAATCCTGAGGGGAGCGAAGACATGCAACGACCCGTCGCGGAACCGACGAAACATGTCGAGAATGACCGGACCCGCGTCATCGAATGGCGCTTTGCCGTGGACGCCCATACAGGCTGGCACAAACACGAGCATGATTACGTCATCGTGCCGATGGATGACGAGCCCTTTGCCTTCTCCCTCGCCCTCACGAAAGTGGGGGCCTCTGCGGCGAACCAAGTGACTGGCTCTCGGGGTTCCCACTTTCGTGGGAACGAGGGGATGTGCGCCAAAGGAAAGAGTTGATGACGGCGTGCTGGAGATCGAGTTTCTCTGAGGCTAGCGTTCCATCTCGCGGAGCGTCGCCGAGGTGGCGGCCAGCCGGCGGGAGAGTTCGCGCGAGAGGCCGCGGACCAGTTCCAGCGCGAGCGCCGGCTCGTCCCGGCAGATCGCCTCGAAATCCTGCGCGGTCAGGCGGTAGCAGACCGCGTCCTCGTCGATGACGATGTCCGCCGTGCGGCTGGTATCGCCGAGCACGCCCATCTCGCCCAGCACCACGCCGGGCAGGTAGGTGGCGAGCCGGATGAAGCGTCCGTCCGGCAGCGACTTGATCACCGAGGCGCGGCCGGCGGCGAGGATGTAGATGGCGTCGCTCGCCTCGCCCTCGACGATCAGCTTCTCGCCGGCGCCGTAGCTTTCGCGGTGAAGCTTGCCGGCCAGCGTCTCCACCGCGGCGGCATCGAGACCGGCGAACATGTCGAGCGCGCCGAGCGGCAGTTCGCCCGGGCTCTCGCCTTCCCCGGCGAGCAGGATCTCTTCCGCCGCCGCGAGCGCGCTGTCGAAATCGGCGAACAGCCGGTGCTCGTCCTCGAAGGCGGTGTGGCCGGCCTCGCGGATCAGCGCCCGGCCGGAGCGCGTCTCGTCGAGCCCGGCGAGCAGCAGGGTGACATTGTCGCGGGCCAGACGCCGGTCGATCTGGGCGAGCGCCGCGGCGCCGGAGGAATCGATGCTGGTCACCCGGCGCAGGTCGACGATCAGGATGCCGGCGCCCTCGATATTGCTCTCCACCGCCGAGATCAGGGAATCGGTCGCGCCGAAGAACAGCGGGCCCTGCAGCGCCAGGATGCGGATGGCGGCGCCCTCCGTTTCCAGGCGCTTCAGTTCGCGCATCGGCCGGCCCACCCGGGACCGCGCGCTGGCGCCGGAATGGACGCGGTGAACCACGGTGCGGCTGGCGGTCTGCAGATGCGCCAGCAGCGAAAGCGCGAGGCCCGTGCCGACGCCGATCACGAGGTCGCCGAGCGCCACCAGCAGGGTCACGATGGTGACGATGGCGAGGCTTGCGCCGATCTCGCGCCTGATCGCCGGGTCGGTGGACTTGATCCAGCCGCGCACCAGCTGGCCGGTCCAGCGGTCGACCACGGCCAGCGCGATCACCAGGATCATGCCGGCGACCACCGGCTGCGGCAGGTGGCCCGCGATCGGCCCGGCGGCGATCCCGACGGCGGCGAGGATGAGGGCGCAGAAGATTGCCGAACGCCGCGACCCGCCGCCGGCGGCGGCGGCGGCCCGGGTATAGGGCACGGTGCCCGACGAGGTCATGCCGCCGAGCAGGCCGGATATGATGTGGGAGCCGCCTTGTGCCCGCAATTCGCGCCCGCTGTCGTGCCGGGCGCCGGTATCGGTGTCGATGGCGGCGGCGCTCAGCAGCGTCTGGATCGAGTTGATCACCGCCAGCGACAGGGCGGTGGCCAGCACCACCGGCGGCACCGGACCCGAGAGGATCTCCCCCGCCGCCGCGGGCAGCAGCGGGGCGGCGAGCATCAGGGCGCCGGCGCCGCCGATCACGCTGCCGAAAGCGGTGCCTGGCAGCAGCCATGCCGTGACATGCCAGGCCAGGGACCCGAAGGCGAGGCCGACCAGCGGGGCGGGCAGGCGGGGGAACCAGGCACGGCTCGCCAGCATGGCGAGGATGGTGACGATCCCGAGCAGCGCCGCCCCGGGGAGCACCGCCTGCGGATGGTCGAGCAGGTCGTTCATGCCGCCGGCGATGCCGAGGAAGGCCGGCAGTTGCGAGACCACGACGAGAATGGCGAGGCCGTTGAGGAAGCCGGCGATCACCGGTTGCGGCACGAACTTGACGAAGCGGCCGAGACCGGTCGCGCCGAGCAGGAACTCGATCATTCCGGACAGGATCACGGCGGCGAAGATCGCGAGCGCCACGATCTCCGGCCGGATCGTGCCGGGTGCCTGCAGCAATGCCGCCGCAGCGCCGGCCAGCACCGCCGCTACAGCGGTCTTCGGGCAGGTGAGGTGGAAGGCCGATCCGCCGGCGAGCGCCAGCGCCAGGTTGCCGACCACCGCGGCGACGACGGCCGCCGCGATGCCGGACGCCAGCCAGCCGCCCCCGAGCGGGGCGAACAGCACGATGCCGGAGGAGAGCACGGCAGGCAGGATCGCCGCCGCGCCGCTCACCGCGCCGCGTATATCGTCTGTCAGTCCTGGACTCTGCAATGAACCGCTCCCGGCCTTCCCGGCGTCAGTCTGTGCCGATCCCGAGGGCGGGATCAACTCTCTTCGGCGAGCTTCTTCTCGAGCGCCCTGATCCAGAGCGGATCCGGGATCTCGCCGGTGCGGTGGCCGATCCGCGCATGGGCGAGCGCCTGGCGGTAGTCGCCCTTGCGCTGGTAGAGCAGGGCCAGCGCGAGGTGGGCGTTCGGCGTATTGGGATCGAGGGTCAGCGCCTGCAGGAAGGCGGCGATCGCGGCATCGTCCTCACCCTCGTCGGCCAGCATGCGCCCGTAATGCACCCGCAGCGCCGGATCGTCCGGCCGCAGCGCGATGGCGCGCCGCAGCTCGGCAATTGCCGCGTCCGCGTCGCGGTCGCGGTATCTGCGCACCATGGCGAGACCGGCGATGACGGCGGGGTTGTCCGGGGCGAGCGCCCAGGCCCGGTTCAGGTAGGGCATCGCCTCGTCATAGCGCCGGGCGACGATGCGTTCCCAGCCGAGCCGCGAGAAGGCATTGGCGGCCTGCGCCGGCGACATGCCGCGCTCGGTGGCGTTCTGGTTGAGGGCGGTGCGGACCTCGACCATCTCCGCCTCGGTCGGCTTGCCGAACCGGATCGCCTTCTCGTCGAATCCCCGCGGCGCACTGCCGAAAGTCTGGCAGCCGGCGAGGAGAAGCGGCGCGAGAAGCAGGGCTGCGATGACGTAGCGGTAGGGCATGGCGCGATCCTAGCGCCGCCGGCGAAGGCCGGAAACGGAAAAGCGCGGGCCTTTCTACTTGAACTCTATCGCGCCGTCCGGGAGCAGGTAGAGCACCAGGGCGCGGCCGCCCCTGACGGTCGGCTTGTGGGCGCTGCCCGGCGGGTTGACGCACCAGCCGGCGCCGACACCGTCGAAGGTCGCGCCCTCATCAATCGGCATGTTGAGGCAGACCTCGCCGTTCGGATGAGCGTGCAGCGGGCCCGCGACATCGGTCATGTCGACCACGTCGATGCTCAGGTTGGCGGTTTCTTCCGCCGGCTTCACGACGCGGCCGTACTTCAGCGGTGCCTCGCCATGCTTGCACATCCATCCCTCGGCGATGGCCGCGTGACAGGCGTCGGTTACCGCGCGCACGACCTCGCCGTCGGCCGGGAAGCGGCGATTGAGGTCGTCGCCGAGCTCGCGGCTCCAGTCGCCGCCGGCAACGGCGTCGATCACGGGTTTCAGGAGAGCGGTGAATTCCTCGCGCTGCATGGTCTCAATCCTTCCCTTCGATGAGTTCCGTGACGAAACGGGCGAGCCGTGCCGCCACCTCGTCGCGCTTGTCCAGATGGGGCGAATGGCCGCAATCCTCAACCATCCAGGCTTCCGCCTCGCCGGCGGTCGAGGAGACGATGGCGCGGACCTGCGCCTCGCTGCCATACTCGTCCTTGCTGCCCTGGATGGCGAGCACCGGCACTTCGATCCGGGGCAGATATTCCTCGATGTTCCAGTCGCGGAAGTCGTCGGACAGCCAGACATCGTTCCAGCCGCGGAAGGCGATGTCGACATTGTCGCCGTGGTAGCGGGCGAGGCGCTCGCGCAGGTCGGTCTCGGCATAGGCCGCCCGCGCGGCCTCGATCCCCTGGCGGCAGATATCCTCGTTGAAGACATGCGCGGCGATGGTGGCGACGCCCTGGATGCGCTCGCCGGCCGCGTCGGAACCGGCATGGATGAGCGCGATCGACCCGCCGTCGCTGTGGCCGATCAGGATCGCAGACTGGATGCCGAAATGGTCGAGCAGGGGACCGAGCCGGTCGAGCGCCTCGCGATGCATGAAATCAGGCCGACGCGGCAGCTCGATCGCGGCGGAATTGCCGTAGCCGGCGCGGCTGTAGACCAGCGCGCAGCAATCGGTGGCGCGCGCCACCCGGTCCGGCAGGCTGCGCCAGAGCGAGGCGCAGCCCAGCCCCTCGTGCAGGAACACCAGCACCGGGCGGCCGATCTCGTGCAGGCCGATCCAGCGGTACTCGATGCGCTGGCCGTCGATCTCCGCGAAGCGGGTATCCGGCAGCGTGCGCTCGGCGGTCTCGGGCATGGCCCTCAGACGCCGAGGTAACGGTGCAGGATTTCCTCGTTCGCGGCGAGCTCCGCCGAGGTGCCGGTCCAGGCAACCAGGCCTTTCTCGATCACCACGTGACGGTCCGCGATGCGGGTCAGGTCGCGGACGTTCGTGTCGATCACCAGGATCGACTGGCCTTCGCCCTTCAGCCGTTCGAGGCAGGCCCAGATATCCTGGCGGATCAGCGGGGCCAGCCCCTCCGTCGCCTCGTCGAGGATCAGCAGATGCGGGTTGGTCATCAGCGCGCGGCCGATGGCCAGCATCTGCTGCTCGCCGCCGGACAGCAGGTTGCCCATGGAGCCGGCCCGCGCCTTCAGCGCCGGGAACATCTCGTAGACCCGCTCGATGGTCCAGGGATTGTCCCGGCCCGAACGGTTGGCGGAGGTGGCGACGAGGTTCTCGCGGACCGTCAGGTTGGGGAAGACCTGGCGGCCTTCCGGCACCAGCCCGAGGCCGGCCTTGGCGATGCGGAAGGAGGGCTGGCCGTTGATCGGCTCGCCGTTGAACTCGACATGGCCGGTGCTCGGGACGATGCCCATGATGGAATTGACGGTGGTGGTCTTGCCCATGCCGTTGCGGCCGAGCAGCGTCACCACCTCGCCGTCGTCGACCTGGAGCGCCATGCCGAACAGTACCTGGCTGGAGCCGTAGGACGTGCGGAGATTCTCTACACGCAACATGTCACACCCCCTCGTCGCCGAGATAGGCGCGCTTCACCGCCTCGTCGCTGCGCACCTGTTCCGGGGTGCCCGACGCGATGAGCTGGCCGTAGACCAGCACCGAGATGCGGTCGGCCAGCGTGAAGACCACGTCCATGTCATGCTCGATCAGCAGCATGGTCTTGTCGCCCTTGAGACCGAGCAGCACGTCGACCATGCGCTGCGATTCCTCCGGGCCCATGCCGGCCATCGGCTCGTCGAGCAGCAGCATCCGGGGTTCGGTGGCCAGCGCCATCGCGATTTCCAGCTGGCGCTTCTCGCCATGCGACATGGAGGCGAC
>JAVKCR010000395.1:0-22617 GCA_040222645.1 Rhodospirillales bacterium | reverse complement strand
CAGCAGGATGAAGACCGGCGTGGCGCAGATCATCATCACCGCGTTGATCACCTCGGTGGTCTGCAGCGCGGTATAGACCAGCGTATTGTAGCAGGCGATGCCGAAGAAGGAGAGGGCGAGCATGGCCATCCAGTGCTGACGGATCAGCCCGCGCTGGCGCCAGAGCGCGATACCGGCGAAGGGTGTGAGCAGAAGCGCCGCAACCGTCCAGCGCCACCAGGCGAGTCCAACCGGTGGCAGGTGGTCGTTCAGCCCCCGTCCGATGATCGAGTTGCCGGCCCAGAGCAGATCGGTCGCGATCAGCAGCGCATAGGGGAGCAGGAGGGCGCCCCGGGAGGGTCGGCCGGCATCCGGCATGCTGGCCGCCTCAGTCGCCGCTTTCCGGCGCCTGGTCGGTACGGTGGCGCATGATCAGGGGAAGCTGGGTCAGGCTGAAGACAATCGTCAGCGGCAGGATACCCCAGACCTTGAAAGCGACCCAGAAATCGGTGGTCTGGGTACGCCAGACCAGTTCGTTGAGCACGGCCAGCAGCACGAAAAAGCCTGCCCAGCGCCAGGTCAGGATACGCCAGATGTCGTCCGGCAGCTGGAAGGCGCTCTCGAACAGCAGCTTGAGCCAGTTGCGCTTCAGCAGGAGTCCCGTCGCCAATGCACTGGCGAACAGCATGTTCACGATGGTCGGCTTGATCTTGATGAAGGTGTCGTCCTCGAACACCAGCGTCAGGATGCCGAACACCAGTATGAAGGACCCGCCAACGAGCGGCATGATGGGCGTGCGCCGCAGCACGATCCTCGAGGCGACAAGCGAGACGATCGTCGAGACGACCAGCACGGTTGTTCCAGCAAAGATGCCGTACATCGAATTGATGACGAAGAACAGCACCAGCGGACCCATTTCCAGGGCCAGCTTGATCAGTTGCTGCTTCTCGGACGGAACGGATTTCGTGTCTGAAGGGGAAGTCATGGCCCCTGTATAGTCCGGGGTTCTGGGGGTGAAAAGTCGCGTTTTGCCGACATCTCGTCCACGGCGATTGCTGAAAACGCTAACCGCAACTGAAAATCAGAGTACCCTACGTTGGTCGAGCGCAACTGCTACCGGGGGATTGACGCATGAATCGGCGTTTTCTGGGGAATCTGGAGATCGGCAAGAAGACGGGATTGATATCCCTGATCGCCATTATCGGCTTCGGCGTAATTTTCGCCGGTTCTTACGGACTTCCGGTCTACGAGAAGGGAGTTCAGGCAGAATTCGAGACGGCCGAAGAAGCACTGCTGATCACCAAGGAACTTTCCATCCAGTTCCTGCTGGCGCGACGGTCGGAAAAGGATTTCCTGCTCAGGCTCGACGACAGGTACGCCGAACGCCACGCCAAGGTCGGCGAGGAAGTTCGGCGCCTGCTTGATCTGCTGGGCGCCAATGTTCCCGGCCAGGCAACCGACATATCCGCCTTCGTTGACGGCTATTCGAAATACGACATCCAGTTTCGCAAGGTCGTCGAAACCTGGAGAACGATCGGATTCGATGAAGAAAAGGGCCTCATGGGGCGGCTCAGGGCGTCTGTGCACAAGGTCGAGGAACGCCTGAATGCACTTGGCGCCGACAAGGTGAAAGTCACGCTCCTGATGATGCGCCGGCATGAGAAGGATTTCATGCTGCGCATCGATCCGCGGTATGTGGACAGCCTTGCGAAGCGGCGAACGGAAATCGAGACCGACATCATGGAGGCCGGCATCGCCGGCGCGGAAATGTCGGAGATGCTGGCATTGCTCGATTCCTACAAGAGCGATTTCGAAGCGCTCGCGGCGGCAAGGCTGCAACTCGTGGAGGATGTTGCGGTTCTATCGGAACTTTTCGCCCAGACCTCGCCGATCGCCGACAGGATCATCGCCTCCGTCGAGAGCCGGGCTGCGGCAATGCGCGAGGATATGCACGCGACATCGGCGCAGGCCGAAACCGGATTGCTGATTTTCACGATCCTGGTCATCGTTATCGTCGTTGGCATCTGCATTGTGGTTGGGCGCTCGATCTCCCGGCCGCTGACGGCACTTTCGCGGCAGATGGAGTTACTGTCCCAGGGTGACAAGTCGATCGAGCCGGACACCGATGGCAAGGACGAGATCGGCGCCATGGGCCGGACACTGTTGACGTTCCGGGAACGGCTGGTGGAGGCGGACGAGGTGCGCGAACGCGAGCAGGCGGAGATCGATGCCAGGCTGGTGCGCGCCGAACGGCGCCGGAAGCTGACCGATCAGTTCCGCATCGACGTGAAGTCGGTGCTGGATTCTCTCGGTGTTTCGTCAGGCAACCTGCGCCGGATGTCCGAAACCATGGCGCGGCTGTCTGAGGAATCAAACAGCCGGGTGGTGAAAGTCTCGGAAGCCACGAACGAAACCAGCACCAACGTCCAGACCGTTGCTTCGGCGACCGAGGAACTGACGGCATCCGTGCGCGAGATTTCCGGACAGACGCTGAACGCCGCGGACATTGCGCAATCGGCTGTCGCCGAAGCCGAGAACGGCAGCCGGGTGATCGGCGAACTGGCGGAAAGCGCCAAGCGGATCAACGAGGTGGTGACGCTTATCCAGGATATCGCCGAACAGACCAACCTGCTGGCGTTGAACGCGACGATCGAGGCGGCGCGAGCTGGCGAAGCCGGCAAGGGGTTTGCCGTGGTTGCCAGTGAAGTGAAGACGCTGGCCAACCAGACCGGCCGGGCGACCGAGGAAATCTCTACGCAGATCAACGATGTGCGTACCCGCGTCGAACAGGCGGTCGCCTCGATTACCGCGGTGTCTGGGCGGATCGGCGAGGTGGCGAATGTCTCGACCTCGATTTCCGCCGCGGTCGAAGAACAGAGTTCGGCGACCGAGGAAATTTCCCGCAACGTCGATCATGCTGCCGAGGCGACGCAGATGATCAGCGAACATCTCGTGGAGGTCGGCAATTCGGCGACCCGTGTCGGCGAGGCATCCGAGGAGGTCAACCAGGCCTCGACCAGCGTTGAGAGGGAAATCGTCACCCTTAACAAATCCGTGGAAACCTATCTCGACGAGGTGACGCGAGACTGATCCGGCTTTCCGCGCACTTGTCAGTGCCCGAGATATTGGCGATACCGAAGGTGGTCTGTAAAAGGACCGCTGGGTGGATCGATAGCAGGGACTGACCATGAAGACGATTATCGACCGGCTGGAAGAGAAGCGCGCACTGGCCCGCGCAGGCGGGGGCCAGCGCCGCATCGATGCCCAGCATGCCAAGGGCAAGCTCACGGCCCGGGAACGCATCAACCTGTTCCTCGACGAGGGGTCGTTCGAGGAATGGGACATGTTCGTCGAGCATCGCTGCGTCGATTTCGGCATGACCGAGAACAAGACGCCGGGCGATGGCGTGGTCACCGGCAACGGCACCGTCAACGGCCGGCCGGTGTTCGTTTTCAGCCAGGATTTCACCGTCTTCGGGGGGTCGCTGTCGGAAGCCCACGCCGAGAAGATCTGCAAGATCATGGACCAGGCGATGAAGGTCGGCGCACCCGTGATCGGCCTCAACGATTCCGGCGGCGCGCGCATCCAGGAAGGCGTCGCCTCGCTTGCCGGCTATGCCGAGGTGTTCCAGCGCAACGTGATGGCTTCCGGCGTGGTGCCGCAGATTTCGATGATCATGGGTCCCTGCGCGGGCGGCGCGGTCTATTCCCCGGCGATGACCGACTTCATCTTCATGGTGAAGGACACCTCCTACATGTTCGTCACCGGTCCCGATGTGGTGAAGACCGTCACCCACGAGGAAGTGACGCACGAGGAACTCGGCGGCGCGATGACCCATTCTGGGAAATCCGGTGTCGCCCATGCCGCCTTCGAGAACGACATCGACGCGCTTCTGAACCTGCGCCGGTTCGTCGACTTCCTGCCGTCGAACAACCGCGAAAAGCCGCCGGTATGGGACACGGAAGACCCGGCCGACCGCCCGGAAATGGCGCTGGATACACTGGTGCCGGAAAATCCGAACAAGCCCTACGACATGAAGGAACTGATCCTGAAACTGGTCGACGAGGGCGATTTCTTCGAGATCCAGCCCGATTACGCCGGCAACATCCTGACCGGCTTTGCCCGCATGGAAGGCTCGACGGTCGGTATCGTCGCCAACCAGCCGATGGTGCTGGCCGGTTGCCTCGATATCGCCTCGTCGCTGAAGGCGGCGCGTTTCGTGCGTTTCTGCGACTGTTTCAACATCCCGATCATCACGCTGGTCGACGTGCCGGGCTTCCTGCCGGGCACCTCGCAGGAATTCGGCGGCATCATCAAGCATGGCGCGAAACTGCTCTATGCCTACGCGGAATGCACAGTGCCGAAAGTCACCCTGATCACCCGCAAGGCCTATGGCGGCGCCTACGATGTCATGGCGTCCAAGCATCTGCGCGGCGACGTGAACTATGCCTGGCCGACCGCCGAGATCGCGGTCATGGGGCCGAAGGGGGCGGTGGAAATCATCTTCCGCGAGGATATCGGCAATGCGGAGAAGATTACCGTGCGTGAGAAGGAATACCGCGACAAATTCGCCAATCCGTTCATCGCCAGCCAGAAAGGCTATATCGATGACGTGATCATGCCGCACAACTCGCGCCGGCGGCTCTGCCGGGCGCTGGCCATGCTGCGGAACAAGAAGATCGAGAATCCGTGGCGCAAGCACGGCAACATTCCGCTTTGAGCCCGGGGGAAACGAGAGAGATGTTCAAGAAGATCCTCATCGCCAACCGTGGCGAGATCGCCTGCCGCGTGATGCGTACCGCGAAGCGGATGGGTATCGCGACGGTCGCCGTCCATTCTGAGGCCGACACCATGGCGCCGCATGTCCGCATGGCCGACGAGGCCGTGCTGATCGGCCCGCCGCCGTCGGCGCAGAGCTACCTGCTGATCGACCGTATCGTCGAGGCCTGCAAGGCAACCGGCGCCGAGGCGGTGCATCCGGGCTACGGCTTCCTGTCGGAGAACGCTGCCTTCTGCAAGGCGCTGGCCGACAACGGCATCGCCTTCATCGGCCCGGACGTGCCGGCCATCAAGGCGATGGGCGACAAGATCGTATCGAAGAAGCTGGCGGCTTCTGCCGGTGTCTCGACGGTGCCCGGCCATATCGATGTCATCCCGACCGCCGAGGAGGCGGTGAAGATCGCCACCGATATCGGCTTCCCGGTGATGATCAAGGCCTCCGCCGGCGGCGGCGGCAAGGGCATGCGCGTCGCCTGGAGCGCCGACGAGGTGGCGGACGGTTTCCGCTCGGCGACGAACGAGGCGAAATCCTCCTTCGGTGACGACCGGGTGTTCATCGAGAAATTCATCGTCGAGCCGCGGCATATCGAGATCCAGGTGCTGGCCGACAGTCACGGCAACACGATCTACCTGAACGAGCGCGAATGCTCGACCCAGCGGCGCCACCAGAAGGTGATCGAGGAGGCCCCGTCGCCGTTCCTCGACCCGGAAACCCGCGCCAAGATGGGCGCGGAATCGGTGGCGCTGTCGAAGGCGGTCGATTACCGGTCCGCCGGGACGGTCGAGTTCATCGTCGACAAGGACCGCAATTTCTACTTCCTCGAGTTGAACACCCGCCTGCAGGTGGAACATCCCGTCACCGAGCTCATCACCGGCATCGACCTTGTCGAGCAGATGATCAGGGTCGCGAACGGCGAGACGCTATCGATCACCCAGGACGATGTGAAGATCAATGGCTGGGCGCTCGAATCCCGCGTCTATGCGGAAGACCCTCGCCGCGGCTTCCTGCCTTCCATCGGCCGGCTGACCCGATATGCACCGCCTAAGAACATGGAGCATGTCCGGGTGGACGACGGCGTGACCGAGGGTTCCGAAGTCTCGATGTTCTACGATCCGATGATCGCCAAGCTCTGTTCCTGGGGCAAGGACCGGGAGGAGGCGACGAGCCGCATGCGGTCGGCTCTCGATGCCTTCGTGGTGCGCGGGGTCAACCACAACATGGACTTCCTCGCGGCGCTCTGCGGTCATCCGCGTTTTGTCGAGGGACGGCTGACCACGAATTTCATCGCCGAGGAATATCCCGACGGGTTCCAGGGCCGCGAACTGACGGCGGACGAAAGCGGCGTGATGTTCGCGGTTGCGGGCTTCATCCACAAATGTCGCAACGACCGCAATGCCGGGATTTCCGGCCAGCTTCCCAAGCATGGCCGGTCCCTGCGCGACGATTGGGTGATCATCATGGACGGCGCCCCGCACGAAGCCCGGATCACACGCGCAAATGCGGTGACGACGGTTGCCATCGGCGACCATGTCTGGACTGTCGAGAGCGACTGGCGGATAGGCGATATCCTGTTTTCCGGGCGGATCAACGGCAAGGTCGCGCATGTCCAGATCGACGTCGACAGCGTCGGCTACAAGCTGACCCATGCCGGGGCGGCGAGCCGGGCGCTGGTGCTCTCGCCGGTGGCGGCGGAGCTCCACAGCCTGATGCCGGAGAAGGTGAAACCTGACCTGTCGAAGCTGGTCTTGTCGCCGATGCCGGGGTTGCTGTCCTCGATCGCCGTCGAGGTCGGCCAGACGGTCGAGGCCGGAGAGGCGCTTTGCGTCATCGAGGCGATGAAGATGGAGAACGTCATCCGCGCCGATGTCGATGCCGTGGTGGCGAAGGTGAATGCGGCGGCAGGGGATTCGCTCTCGGTCGACCAGGTGATCATCGAGTTCGAGTGAGCGGGGCGGCAGCAGGCTTCTCGATTCCGGACTGGGGAGCCGCCGCCACCGGTTTCGTTGTCGGCGGCGGCCTGATCATCGCCATCGGGGCGCAGAATGCACATGTCATCCGGGCGGGCCTGCGGCGGCGTCACCTGTTCGTCGTCGCCAGCATCTGTGTGCTCTGCGACATGGCCTTGATCGCGGCAGGGGCAGGTGGTGTCGGCAGCTTCATCGCCGCGACCCCCTTGCTCGCGGCTGCGGCCGCCTGGGCCGGGGCGGCATTCCTGGTCGCCTATGGCGTGCTCGCCATCAGGTCCCTGGTCAATCCGCCGGACGTCGACTGGGAAGGCGTTGACAGCGGCCGGGGCGGTCTCGCTGGCGCAGTCCTGGCGACCCTTTCGGTTTCGCTGCTCAACCCCCATGTCTATCTGGATACGGTTGTGCTGGTCGGCGGTATTGCCGCGCAGTACGAGACGGTGCCAAGGTTCTGGTTCGCTGGCGGGGCGATGCTGGCATCGGTCGTCTGGTTCTACGCCATCGGGTACGGCGCCTTTGTCGCGGCGCCCCTGATGCGCACGCGCACCGCGCAGCGGATCCTGGATGGCGTGGTGGCGCTGGTTATGTTCGGCGTCGCCGGCATGCTGGTTAAGGGACAATTGTCATGAACGAACTGCCGCGGCGGGTTCGTCTGCTGATCGATGGACGCGTGCAGGGTGTCGGATACCGTTGGTGGTTCGAGACCCGCGCCCGGGAACTCGGCGTCGCCGGCTGGGTTCGCAACCTCAGAGACGGGAAGGTCGAAGCGGAAATCCAGGGGATGCCCGACGCCGTTTCTGCCGCCATCTCCGCCGCCGGCAACGGTCCGCCGGTCGCGCGCGTGACCTCGGTCGGGGTGACCGAACTGGATGCCGATCCGGAGATCCGCGATTTCAGCCGGATGCCGACGGTCTGACGATCAATCCGGCTGGTGGATCACGATCCGGTTCCGGCCATCCTGCTTCGCCTGGTACAAGGCTTCATCTGCCGCTTCGATAGTAGCGTCGAGCGGCGTCAGTTCGGCAATCATGGCCGCCCCGAAGGAGGCTGTGATCCGCAGCGGCTCTCCCAAGCCGATTTCGATGGGCGTTGCGCCCAGGACCTGGCGGATACGGTCAAGGATCGCCGATGACCGGTTCGGGCCGGCGTCCGGCAGGCAGATCAGGAATTCCTCGCCGCCGTAACGGAATACATGGTCGAACGGCCGGACATTGCGCGAGAGAATTTCCGCCGCCGCCTGCAGGGCCTTGTCGCCGGCGGCATGCCCGAACTGGTCATTGATGCTCTTGAAATGATCGAGGTCGGCAATGGCGATGGTGCAGGGCTTGCCATTGCGCAGGCTGCGTTCGCGCTCGCGCAGCAATTCTCGGCGCATGGCGAACCGGTTGTGAAGGCCGGTCAACGGGTCGAGTTCGCTCGCAGCCACGCCGAATGCCTTCTCGAGGCGTCGCGCCGCTGCATGGAACTGCTTCACGAGGTCGGCAAAGGCCTCGATCTCGTAGGAGCCGACGTCATTGCCGGCCTCGATCCGCCGGGCCAGGCCGCGTCCGGTTTGCCGTGTCTCGCGGTGCAGGCTGCGCAGGGCCTGGAAAGCAGGCTGTTCGAGCAGGGGCGACCCCGAATTCCGTCCGAGCCACTGGTGGAACAAGTCGGCCGAATTCGGGTCATCATCCAGGTCTGCGTTGGAAAATCCACCGCCGGCAAGAGCCGCACAGAACCAGGCGGTCGCCCAGTCGACATGATCGCCTATGGCGCTGTCGAGCGCCGCCAGCATTTCCTCGCTGCTGTCCGGAATCATGTCAGGCTGCCGACCATCCGGATCAATCCGTTGCCGGATCGAAAAAGCTGACTCTTTCGTCGTTGCTGTGACTGGCGGCATAGAGTGCCTTGGCGACCTGTTCGAGCGTCTTCTCGATAGATATATCGGTATCGAGGGCCGCAACACCCACCGAAATCGTCAGGGCTCTGAGATTACCGCCGTCGAACTCCATCAGGTGCCCGGCGATCTGCATGCGAAGACGGTCGAAAACGCTGCCGGCATCGCGGGTCTGCGCGCCGGGCAGGCAGAACAGGAACCTGTCGTCCATCAGCCGGGTCAGCATGTCGTAGGGTCGCAGGCTGCCCGCGAAGATCATGGCCAGGTTCTGCATGGCTTCGTCGGCAGCGGCCTGGCCGCAGTCCGACACCAGTTCGGCATAATCGTCGATCTGCGCCATTGCGATGACGCAAGGGATGCCTGTCCTCCGAGCGCGTTCGCGTTCCACCTGAAGCTGGGCGATCATGCCTTCCGGCCGGTGAACGCCGGTTGCCGGGTCAAGGTGGGCGAACTGGCGTTCGATGCCCTGCTCCATGCGCCGGACATTGCGACGGAACTCGGCGATCGCCTTCTGGAAACGCTCGAACTCGTTCGGGGCGACAAGCTGTCCGTCGCGGGTCAACGCTTCCAGGCGCCTGGCTTCGGATCGGATCAGCCGGTGGACGGCGCCGAGCGACGGGAAGAGCGGGTTCTTGGTGAACAGGCTGTCGGCATTGCTGTAGTACCAGCGGCCGAACGGGCTGTGCAGGTGCGCGTCCTCGGAAAGTTCGCGCAGGTTGATCCGGGTACGGCAGAGCATGGCGCGGAACAGCTCCTGCAGCCACTCCTCCTCATCGGTCACCGCCCGCTCGAGCTGTTCCAGGTTGGCATGAACCTCGGCCGCGCGGGTCAGGTTCTCGGCGCGGGCGTCCGCGACGAGGGAAGTTGCCTCTCCGCTCTTTCCCGGCAGCGAGTCTGCAGCCGGAGCGGAGAGAGTGATCATGTCGTCCATTCCGGGCATTCGTCATGCGCTCCGGTGTCGCTGCGGCAATTCGCCCGGGGATTTTAGGTCTGTTGGCGTCGGAACGCCAAGCAGCTTTACCTTACCCGACGAGATCGAACGGGTCTTCCTCGAATGCCGGCGCGTGCAGCGGGCGATCGAAAACCTCGGGAAAGGCCTCCATCAGGGCGTTGTCGACATCGGTCGGGGCGGCGGTGACGCCGAGGTCCAGCAAGGACGTCACGCCATGGTCGGAGATGCCGCAGGGCACGATCCCGCTGAAATGGTCGAGATCGGGATCGACGTTGATCGAGATGCCGTGAAAGCTGACCCACTTGCGCAGCCGCACCCCGATCGCGGCGATCTTGGCCTCGTCGCCGTTGCCGCGGTCGACCCAGATGCCGACACGCCCCTCGCGCCGCTCGCCGACCACGTTGAAGCGCGAAAGAGCCTGGATGACCCATTCCTCGAGCGCATACACGAACGCCCGCACGTCCCGCCCGCGTTCGGCGAGGTCGAGCATGACGTAGGCGATTCGCTGTCCCGGCCCGTGATAGGTGTATTGCCCGCCACGCCCCGATGCATAGACCGGAAAGCGGTCCGGGGTCACGAGATCGGCCGGATCGGCGCTGGTGCCGGCGGTATAGAGCGGCGGATGTTCGAGCAGCCATATACATTCGCGCGCGGTGCCGGAGCGGATCGTGGCGACCCTGTCCTCCATGCGTGAAACGGCTTCCGGATAGGCAACGGGAGCGTCGGAAAAAATCCATTCGGGTATTGCGTAAGGTGTTCTTGTCACGGGGTAACCGATTTGCTAGACACTGCGCCCACCAAGATAGTGCGGTCGTGGCGGAATTGGTAGACGCGCAGCGTTGAGGTCGCTGTCCGGTAACACGGGTGGAAGTTCGAGTCTTCTCGACCGCACCATATTGGGTACAGACGGGTCCGGTTTATCCGGGCCTTGTTTGTTTGGAACGGGTATGATCGTCCGGGGCCGGAAAGGGAGGACCTCATGAGCGACCATCCTGATACTCCCGTTCTGGAAACGGAAGAACCCGACAGCATTGATGACGCCCCCTATGGCCTGAGCGACGAGTTCGTCCGACGGGTCGAGGATTCCATCGAGGACGGCACGCTTCCGGAAATACTCGCGGAGATATCCGCCCTTCACTATTCCGACCTCGCCGACCTCCTGGAGCGGTTGACGGTCGTCGAACGTCTCGTACTTGTCGATGCGATAAAGCCGGAACTCGATCCTTTCGTGCTCACGGAACTCGACGAGCGGGTGAGGGACTCGATCCTCGACGAGTGGGAAAACCACGAGATCGCCGCAGCCATGTCGGAACTCGATTCCGATGACGCGCTCTACCTGATCGAGGATCTCGACGAGGACGAGCAGCGGGAGATTCTCGACTCGGTTCCGGAAGACGACCGTGCCGATATCGAGAAGGCGCTGGCCTATCCGGAGCATTCCGCCGGCCGCCTGATGCAGCAGGATTTCGTGGCGGTGCCGTCTACATGGACGGTCGGCCAGGTGATCGATTTCGCGCGCAACTCGACCGATCTGCCCGACGATTTCTACGATGTCTTCATCCTCGATCCGGAAGAGCGCCCGATCGGCACGATCCCGCTCAGCCGCATGCTGCGCACGCTCCGCCGCGTCGACCTCACCGAGATCATGGAAAAGGAGATCCACTCGATCCGGGCGGATCTCGACCAGGAAGAGGTCGCCTTCATCTTCCGCCAGCAGGATCTGACATCCGCGCCGGTGGTGGACGAGGACGGCGCGCTGGTCGGTGTGATCCATATCGACGATGTCGTGGACGTCATCGACGAGGAAGCCGAAGAAGACCTGATGCGCCTCGGCGGCGTTGCCGAGGATGACCTCTACCACGCCGTCATCGACACGACGAAATCGCGCTTCACCTGGCTGCTGGTCAATCTCGGCACCGCGATCCTCGCCTCGCTGGTGATCGGCCTGTTCGACGCCACGATCCAGCAGATCGTGGCCCTGGCCGTGCTCATGCCCATCGTGGCCTCGATGGGCGGCAATGCCGGAACCCAGACGCTGACCGTCGCCGTGCGCGCCATCGCCACCAAGGAACTGACCTCGACGAACGCCATGCGCATCGTCGGCAAGGAAGTCTTCGTCGGTGGCATCAACGGCATGCTGTTTGCCATCCTGACCGGACTGATAACCTGGGGGTGGTTCGGTTCGGGTGCGCTTGCCGTCATCATCGCCGTCGCGATGGTGGTGAACCTGTTGATCGCGGGCCTCTTCGGCGTCGGAATCCCGGTTGTTCTCGACCGGTTCAAGATCGATCCGGCGATCGCCTCAAGTGTCTTTCTCACCACCGTAACCGACGTCATAGGCTTCTTCAGTTTTCTGGGAATGGCCGCGATTTTCCTGCTATAACATCGATTCGCTGGACCCGTTCTGCGGGGCAACCGGCGAACAGGGCGCAATAACGGTTTCCCGTCTCTGACGGAGAATAACCGAAAAATGTGTGAGGCACGGGGCGTGACGGATCAGGAAATCGGCGTGGCAGACGCCAATACGGACGAATTTGCGACACAAATCCTCGGTAAGGTTCTCGATCTGGCGCTGGAGATAGCCGACGTTTCCGGCGGCGTCGATGCCATCGCGAGATATATTTCCCACCAGGCGAAGCTGTTCAGGGAACTTGCGGATATCGCAAGACAGATGTCGGAAGGCGTGCAGATGATTGCATCTGCCGGGGCGTCCTCCAACGACCTGACCCGGTCGGTGAGTGCCGATATGGGGCAATCGCGGGAAACCGTGAATGCGGCGATCAACAGCATTGCCGAGCTGGTGAATTCGGTTACTGGCATCGAGCAGCGTCTTGCAGGTCTGGAGGCGTCGCTTGCCGGGGTCGCCAAGATTTCCGCCGATATCCAGGGCATCGCCAGTCAGACCAATCTCCTGGCCCTGAACGCGACCATCGAGGCCGCCCGGGCAGGCGAAGCCGGCAAGGGCTTCGCCGTCGTGGCGGGCGAGGTCAAGACACTGGCCGGCCAGACAGCCAAGGCCACCGGCAGCATCAACAGCACCGTGAAGGAACTGTCGGACAATATCGGCCAGCTCAAGGAATCCTCCGTCACGGCGGTCGAACTGGCCGGCGATGTTTCGAACGGCGTTACCGTGATCAATTCGACAGTTGGCAGTTTCGACGATGCCGTTCACAAGCTCGATCACAGCGTCAGCGATATTTCGCAGGAAGCGGCGACGTCGCTTGAAAGCTGCCGCGTTTTCGGCAATCGCATCGAGGAACTGAGCGAGGGGGTCAACCAGGCAAGCAACGATCTGCAGGACGCGGATACGCGGCTAGCCAACCTGCTTTCGGTCAACGAGGAACTGCTCAACATCGTCGTCTCCAGCGGCTACCGGACACCGGAAACCAGGTTCATCGATACGGTGAAAGCGGGCGCGGCGGAAATCGCGGCCGGCATGGAGGCTGCCGTCGATTCCGGCAGGATCTCGATGGCGGACCTGTTCAGCGAGGATTACCGCCTCATCCCGGGCTCGAATCCGGAACAGCACATGACGCCCTTCGTCAAGCTTACCGACGAGATCTGCCCGGCGGTACAGGAGCGGATCCTCGAGATGGACGAGAAGGTGATCTTCTCGGCCGCGGTCGACCGCAACGGCTATCTGCCGACGCACAACAACAAGTTCTCGAACCCCCAGGGCAGCGATCCGGTCTGGAACAACGCGAATTGCCGCAACCGGCGCATCTTCAATGACCGGACCGGCCTCGCCGCAGGGCAGAATACCAAGCCGTTCCTGCTGCAGACCTACCGCCGCGACATGGGCGGCGGGAATTTCGTGCTGATGAAGGATCTCTCGGCGCCGATCATGGTGAAGGGCAAGCATTGGGGTGGCCTGCGCATCGGTTACCGCATCTGACGCGGCCACCTGCGGATATTCGGACGATCGTTGCCGCCGAGCATCGAAGGGGCGCCTTGAGGCGCCCCTTTCCTGGTAGCCTGCCGTTTCATGGCAGGTTCCCGGACACCAGATCTCACTTTACGTAAACGTAAAGCTGTGAAAGCATCTCCCCATGTCGGAAAGTTTCACCATTGCCGATCTGGCGGCGGAATTCGGGGTCACCAACCGGACCGTCCGGTTCTACGAGGACGAAGGCCTGATCGCGCCCGAGCGGGTCGGGACGCGGCGCATCTATTCCCAGCGCGACCGTACCCGGCTCCGGCTCATCATGCGCGGCAAACGGCTCGGTTTCTCGATCCAGGAAATCCGGGAGATCCTCGATCTCTACGACATGGAGACCGGCGAGGTCGGCCAGCTCAATCATTTCCTCGAGAAGATCGCCGAACGGCGAGACCATCTCGAGCAGCAGCGACGCGACATCGCGGTCATCCTGGAAGAACTCGACCGTATCGAGGCGGGTTGTATCGAACGGCTGGATGCGCTGAAAGCCCGCACGAAAAACAACAAGAGGCAACTCAACCTTCTATTGGGGTAGAAAAGGGATGGGGGAGGAAATCACGGCGCCGGTGGCGCATGCAGAGGGTCTGCCGGTCTGTTACCGCGGCACGGTCTATCCGCGGCATCACGACCATATGGGTCACATGAACGTCGCCAATTACATCGCCAAGTTCGACGAGGCGACCTGGAACCTGTTCGTGCTGTTCGGCGTCACTCGCCGGACGCTGGCGGAAGACGGCTACAACATGGCCGCGATCCAGCAGAACATCCGCTATCTCTCCGAACTGGTGGCGGGTGATGTCATCGGCGTGACCAGCCGGGTCGAGCGGATATCCAACAAGACCGTCACCTTCTCGCACGAGATGCGGAACCTGGAGACGGGCGCGGTCGCGGCGCAGATCCGTAACATCGCCTGCTTCATCGATTCCGCGACCCGCCGCAGCATGGCGATCCCGGCGGATGTCCGCGCCAGGCTGGAGGCACTGCTCGCCGAACATGATGCGATTTGTGGGGGCGGCAATGGCTGAATTCCAACCGAAGATGGCCGATTTCGCGGCGCGGGTGCGAATGAGCTTCGCCCGGCAGGGAATCATGGGGCTGATCGGCGCCGAACTGGGTGACGTGCAGCCCGGGTTTGTCGAGATACTGCTGCCCTGGCGGCAGGACCTGACGCAGCAGCATGGCTATTTCCATGCCGGAATCACCTCGACCATCGTCGACAGCGCCGGCGGCTATGCCGGCTACACCTTGTTTCCCGAGAACGCGAGCGTGGTGACGGTCGAGTTCAAGATCAACCTCGTCGCGCCGGCGAAGGGCGAGGTGATGATCGCGCGAGGCCGGGTGGTGCGTCCCGGCCGCAACCTCACCATATGCACGGGCGAGGTGTTCGTCGCGACCGGGGGCGAGGAGACGCTCTGCGCCATGATGCAGCAAACCCTGATGTGCCTGCACGATACGCCCGACAACGCGGCGTGAGGAGAGAAACGCCATGATCCGCAATACCTACCCGACCCTGAATTTCGACCTCGGCGAGACCGCCGACATGCTGCGCGAGAGCGTCGCCGCCTTCGCCGATGACGAGATCGCGCCGCTGGCCGAGGAGGTCGACCGCTCGAACGAGTTCCCGATGCAGATGTGGCGCAAGTTCGGCGATCTCGGCGTGCTCGGTATCACCGTTTCCGAGGAATATGGCGGGGCGGCGATGGGCTATCTCGAACATTGCGTGGCAATGGAGGAGATCAGCCGCGCCTCGGCCTCGGTCGGGCTCTCCTACGGCGCCCATTCGAACCTCTGCGTCAACCCGATCACCGCAACGGCACGGAAGAGCAGAAGCGCCGCTACCTGCCGAAGCTGATTTCCGGCGAACATGTCGGCGCGCTGGCGATGTCTGAGCCGGGGGCGGGCTCAGACGTGGTTTCGATGAAGCTCCGTGCGGAGAAGAAGGGCGACCGCTACATCCTCAACGGCAACAAGATGTGGATCACCAACGGCCCCGATGCCGATACCCTCGTGGTCTACGCCAAGACCGATCCGGAAGCGGGCTCCCGCGGCATCACCGCCCTCCTGATCGAGAAGGGCTTCAAGGGCTTCTCCACCGCCCAGAAGCTCGACAAGATGGGCATGCGCGGCTCCAACACCTGCGAGCTGGTGTTCCAGGATTGCGAGGTGCCGGAGGAGAACGTGCTGGGCGAAGTCGGTCGCGGCGTCAACGTGCTGATGAGCGGGCTGGATTACGAACGCGCGGTGCTGGCCGCCGGCCCGACCGGCATCATGCAGGCCTGCATGGATATCGTGCTGCCCTACGTTCACGAGCGAAAGCAGTTCGGCCAGTCCATCGGCGAGTTCCAGCTGATGCAGGGCAAGCTGGCCGACATGTACACCACCATGAATGCCGCCAAGGCCTACGTCTACGCCGTCGCCAAGGCCTGCGACCGGGGCGAGACAGCCCGCAAGGACGCTGCGGGCGCCATCCTCTACGCTGCCGAGAAGGCGACCTGGATGGCGCTGGAGGCGATCCAGTGCCTCGGCGGCAACGGCTACATCAACGACTACCCGACGGGCCGCCTGCTGCGCGACGCCAAGCTTTACGAGATCGGGGCGGGGACCAGCGAGATACGCCGCATGCTGATCGGCCGCGAACTGTTCCAGGAGACCGCGTGATGAAGCCGGCGATCGACCCGAAATCGGTCGAGGCGCGTGTCGGCACCGGCTACCCGGCCCCCTTCGACGAGGGCGTGAAGCGGCGCGAGAAGCGGAAGATCGGCGATCTGTTCGGCCTGACCCAGTTCGGTGTCAACCTGACGCGTCTGCCGCCCGGCGAGATGTCGGCGCAACGTCACTGGCACCACAAGGAGGACGAATTCATCATGGTGCTGGACGGCACTGCGACGCTGGTCACCGACGAGGGCGAGACCCCGATGACGAAGGGCATGGTCGCCGGTTTTCCGGCCGGTGTGCCGAACGGCCATCATCTGGTGAACAAGTCGGATGCGGATGTCTGGTACCTGGAGATCGGCTCGCGCATCCCGGGCGAACTGGCCGATTACCCGGATATCGACTTGGCGCTGGTCAACAGGGGTGGCGAGGCGGTCTTTGTCCGCAAGGACGGCAGCCCTTTCGTGGAGGAAGGAAAATGAGCATGAAGGACGATCCGGTCGTCATAGCCGGTGCCGCGCGCACCGCGATGGGCGGCTTCCAGGGCGCATTGTCGGCGGCCCCGGCCCCGGCGCTTGGCGGTGCGGCGATTTCGGCGGCGCTGGAACACGCCGGGCTGAAACCCGACGACATCGACGAGACCATCATGGGCGTGGTGCTGCCGGCCGGTCTCGGCCAGGCGCCGGCACGCCAGGCGGGCCATGCGGCCGGCCTGCCGTGGGACAAGCCTGCCACCACGGTGAACAAGATGTGCGGTTCCGGCATGAAGGCCGCGATGCTGGCCCATGACGCGATCGCGGCCGGCGCCAACGACATCATGATCGCCGGCGGCATGGAGAGCATGTCGAACGCGCCCTACCTGCTGCCCAAGGCCCGCGGCGGCCTGCGCATGGGGCATGGCGAGGTGAAGGATCACATGTTCCTCGACGGGCTGGAGGACGCCTACGACACCGGACGCCTGATGGGCACTTTCGCCGAGGACACCGCGCGCCACTACCAGTTCACCCGGGAGGCGCAGGACGAGTTCGCCATCGCCTCGCTGACCCGCGCCCGCAAGGCAACGGAGGACGGCTCCTTCAAGTCGGAGATCACCGCCTTCACGGTCAAGGGCCGCAAGGGCGACACGGTTATCGACAGCGACGAGCAGCCCTTCAACGCCAATATCGAGAAGATCCCGAAGCTGCGCCCGGCCTTCGCCAAGGACGGCTCGGTGACCGCGGCGAATTCCTCCTCGATCTCCGACGGCGGCGCGGCGCTGGTGCTGATGCGGCTTTCCGAGGCCGAGAAACGGGGGCTGACACCTCTGGCCGCCATCCGGGGCCATGCGACTCATGCGCAGGAACCGGCCTGGTTCACCACGGCGCCGGTGGGCGCCATGCAGAAATTGCTGGACCGGGTCGGCTGGAAGGCGGGCGAGGTCGATCTCTGGGAGATCAACGAGGCCTTCGCGGTGGTCACCATGGCGGCGATGCGCGATCTCGACCTGCCGCATGACAAGGTCAACGTCCATGGCGGCGCCTGCGCCCTCGGCCACCCGATCGGCGCGTCCGGCGCCCGCATCATGGTGACGCTGTTGGCGGCGATGGCGAAGTACGACGTCACCAGGGGCGTCGCCAGCCTCTGCATCGGTGGCGGCGAGGCGACGGCGGTCGCGGTTGAACGGCTGAACTAGAGATAACCGCACCCCCTCCGGTCCTGCGGCCCCCCCCATTGGGGAGGACCGTTTGATATCTTCCCTCGCCGGGGAAAGTGCCCCGCAGGGGCGAAGGGGGGGCGACACGGGAAGGAGGAAAACCGGGAATGACCAGCTACCACATCGCCCAGATCAATGTCGGGCGTACGCTCTACCCGATGGACGACCCGGGCATCGCCGATTTCGTCAACCAGCTCGACGCGATCAACGCGATGGCCGATGTCGCTCCGGGTTTCGTCTGGCGCCTGCAGTCCGACAGCGGGAACGCGACCGACATCGTGCTGACCGAGGACCCGCAGTTCATCATCAACATGTCGGTCTGGGAGAGCGTCGAAAGCCTGTTCGACTATGTCTACAAGACCGCCCATACCAGGGTGATGGCCCGCCGGCGCGACTGGTTCGAACGCCCCGATGAGGCCTACCAGTGCCTCTGGTGGGTCCCCGCCGGCCACATCCCGACCCCGCAGGAAGGTCTCGACCGGCTGGCGCTCCTGAACGCCAACGGTCCCGGTCCGGGCGCCTTCACCTTCAAGCAGCGCTTCCCGATGCCCGACGGTGCAGCGGATGCCGCCGGCCCGCTGATCCCCGAGAAGCACTGCATCGGCTGGTCATGACCCGAACCCCGCCTCACCACCGCATAGGCAACTCCGGAGAGAGACTTTCCGGAGGGTTGGCTGATGCGCGAGGAAGGCAAAGCGGCAGTTCTGACGAGATCGATATTGTCTGCGGCGTTCGAAGTGTCGAACACGCTTGGCAGCGGATTCCTGGAAAAAGTCTATCAGCGGGCATTGTTGATCGAGCTTTCCGGGAGAGGACTTTCAGCGTTGCGGGAGGTCGAGTTTCCCGTCTTTTACAAGGAGAGGGAAATCGGCCGATACGTTTCAGATCTTGTCGTCGAGGATTGCGTGATCGTCGAAGTGAAGGCCGTTTCCGATTTGAACGATGCGCATTTGGGGCAAGTGGTGAACTACCTGAAAGCCAGCGGGCTGAAGGTCGGGTTGTTGGTGAACTTCGGCCAGCCGCGGGTGCAGTACAGGCGTGTGGTCGTTTGATGGCTTTGGAAATGACACAGATGAACACAGATGAACACAGATGGAAAAGGCTAGCTTCCTGCGTTCTGATGAACGTGGATAGAGATGAAATATTGCGCGGCAAAGCCGCGCGGGAGTCCTTCGCTAGCGCCGGGGTTTCCGGATGGCCCGGGCTGATGCTGCGGGCTCCGCACATCCGTGTTCATCTGTGTTCATCTGTGTCACAAAAATTGGCCTCTCCCTTGACTCCATCCTCCACTGTCATTCCCCGAATCCCGGAGGCCCATCATGCTGCTGGATGAGACGCAGGCGATGATTCGCGATACGGCGCGGGCATTTGCGCGGGAGAAGCTGGCGCCGAACGCGGCGGCGTGGGATCGGGGGGCGATCTTCCCTTCCGAGGCGCTCCGCGAGATGGGGGAACTCGGCTTCATGGGCATGCTGGTGCCGGAGGAGTGGGACGGGGTCGGGGTCGACCATGTCGCCTATGCCGCGGCGCTGGAGGAGATCGCCGCCGGCGACGGGTCCTGCTCGACGATCATGAGCGTGCACAATTCCGTCGGCTGCATGCCGATCCTGAAATACGGTACCGACGATCAGAAGGAACGTTTCCTCAGGCCGCTGGCGCGCGGCGACCAGCTCGCCGCCTTCGCGCTCACCGAACCGCATACCGGCTCGGACGCCTCCGCCATCCGCACGAAGGCGGTCAGGAGCGGCAATGGCTGGGTGCTGAACGGCACCAAGCAGTTCATCTCGTCGGGCTCGAAGGCCGATATCTGCATCGCCTTCGCGGTCACCGACGCGGATGCCGGCAAGAAGGGCATCTCCGCCTTCATCGTGCCGACCGACCGGGAGGGCTACGTCGTCGCCTCCAAGGAACGCAAGCTCGGCCAGAACGCGTCCGAGACCTGCCAGATCGTCTTCGAGGACCTGAAGATCGAGGCCGACCTGATGCTGGGCGCGGAAGGCGAGGGCTACCGAATCGCCCTCTCCAACCTCGAGGGCGGGCGGATCGGCATCGCCGCGCAATCCGTCGGCATGGCGCAGGCGGCCTACGAGGCGGCCTTGGCCTACGCGAAGGAGCGCACCTCCTTCGGAAAGCCGATCATCGAGCACCAGGCGGTCAACTTCCGCCTCGCCGATTGTGCGACCCAGATCGAGGCGGCGCGCCAGCTTGTGCTGCATGCGGCTGCGCTGCGCGATGCCGGCCGGCCCTGCCTCAAGGAAGCCTCGATGGCCAAGCTGTTCGCCTCCGAGATGGCCGAAAGGGTCTGCTCGGCGGCGATCCAGACGCATGGCGGCTACGGCTACCTCAACGACTACCCGGTGGAACGCATCTATCGCGACGTGCGCGTCTGCCAGATCTACGAAGGCACGTCAGACATCCAGCGGCTGGTCATCGGCCGCGCCATCGCAGCGGAGTGAGCACATGGCCGATCCAATAGAATTCTGGTTCGATTTCTCGAGCCCCTACGCCTATTTCGCGCAGGACAAGATCGACGAGGTCGGGCTGAAGTTCGGCGAGCGCGAAACCGTCTGGCGGCCCTTCCTGCTGGGCGCCGTGTTCAAGATCACCGGCATGCCGCCGCTGGTGCAGATCCCGATGAAGGGCAATTACTGCATCGAGGACTGGCAGCGCCTCGCGCGCTACCAGGACCTCGCCTGGAAGATGCCGGACCCGTTCCCCATCGCCACCGTTGCCGCCGCGCGCGCCTTCTACTGGCTGGAGAGCGCCCACCCCGACAAGGCAAAGCCCTTTGCCGAGGCCTGTTTCCGGACCTATTACGGCGATAGCGTGCAGATCGGCACCCCGGCGGAAGTCATCGCGGTCGCCGAGAGAATCGGCATTGATGGTGCGGAACTTGGTGAGGCCATCCAGTCTCCGGAAATCAAGGACCTGCTCCGCCAGCGGGTCGACGAGGCGGTGGAGCGCGAGATCTTCGGCTCGCCCATGTTCATCGTGGATGGGCAGCGTTTCTGGGGTTCCGACCGCATCTGGATGGTGAAGAAGTGGCTGCAGCGGGGCGGCTGGTGATATGAAGGTCCCGAGGGGAGGGCTATCGTGACGAGGATCAAGTCCGCACTCAATCCGCGCTCGGCGGAATTCATCGCCAATGCCGAGGCGTTGCAGGCGACGGTCGCCGATCTGCGCGACAAGGTCGCCACGGTGAAGCTGGGCGGCGGGGAGACCGCGCGGGAACGCCATGTCGGGCGGGGCAAGCTCCTGCCGCGCGAGCGTATTCGCGGGCTGCTCGACCCCGGCTCGCCCTTCCTCGAACTCTCGCAACTCGCGGCCTACGGCATGTATGGCGGCGACATCGCGTCCGCCGGTATCCTGACCGGGGTTGGGCGGGTCGCAGGCACGGAATGCGTGATCGTCGCCAATGACGCGACGGTGAAGGGCGGCACCTACTACCCGATGACGGTGAAGAAGCATCTGCGCGCGCAGGAAATCGCCGAGCAGAACAACCTGCCCTGCATCTATCTCGTCGATTCCGGCGGCGCCAACCTGCCGATGCAGGACGAAGTCTTCCCCGACCGCGACCATTTCGGCCGCATCTTATACAACCAGGCCAACCTGAGCGCGATGGGCATCCCGCAGGTCGCGGTGGTGATGGGGTCCTGCACGGCGGGCGGCGCCTATGTGCCGGCGATGTCGGACGAAAGCATCATCGTGCGCAACCAGGGCACCATCTTCCTCGGCGGCCCGCCGCTGGTGAAGGCGGCGACCGGCGAGGTGGTCTCGGCGGAGGATCTCGGCGGGGCTGACGTGCATTCCCGCACCTCCGGCGTTACCGACCATCTCGCGCTGAACGATGCCCACGCGCTGGCCACCGCCCGCAGGATCGTCGGCAACCTCAATCGCGCCAAGCGCCCGGACATCGCGATCCGCGAGGCCGTCGACCCGGCCTATGCGCCGGAAGAGCTCTATGGCGTTGTCTCGGCCGATCCGCGCAAGCCCTTCGACGTGCGCGAGATCATCGCGCGGATCGTCGACGGCTCGGAATTCGACGAGTTCAAGCAGCTCTACGGCGCCACGCTGGTCTGCGGTTTCGCGCATATCTTCGGCTATCCCGTCGGCATCGTCGCCAACAACGGCATCCTGTTCTCCGAGAGCGCACTGAAGGGTGCGCATTTCATCGAGCTCTGCGCCCAGCGCGGCATTCCGCTGGTCTTCCTGCAGAACATCACCGGCTTCATGGTCGGCTCGAAATACGAGAGCGGCGGCATCGCCAAGGATGGTGCGAAGATGGTAACCGCGGTCGCTTGTGCGGAGGTGCCGAAATTCACGGTGATCGTTGGCGGCTCCTTCGGGGCGGGCAATTACGGCATGTGCGGGCGGGGCTATTCGCCGCGCTTCCTCTGGATGTGGCCGAATGCCCGGATCAGCGTGATGGGCGGCGAACAGGCGGCCTCCGTGCTGGCCACCGTCCGCCGCGACGGCATCGAGAAGCGCGGGCAATCCTGGAGCGCCGAGGACGAGGCGGAGTTCAAACGCCCGATCCTCGAGCAGTTCGAGGAACAGGCGCATCCCTACTACGCCACCGCCCGGCTCTGGGACGACGGCATCATCGACCCGGCGGACACCCGCATGGTGCTCGGCCTCGGGATTTCCGCCTCGCTGAACGCGCCGGTCGAGAAGACGCGCTTCGGCGTGTTCCGGATGTAGGAGGGTATGATGGCCATATTGGTGATTTCCCCCTCGTTAGTGAATTCCCCCTCCGCCCCTGCGGGGCACCTTCCCCATGAATG
>JAVKCR010000394.1:0-3476 GCA_040222645.1 Rhodospirillales bacterium | reverse complement strand
ACCGGCAACCGCAAATGCTTTCCATCTGGTCATTGCTACGCTCCTTTCGTCACTCCGTCAGTCCACCCGACTGACAGATGCATAGTGACCGGTTCTGCGACATCGCGCTGTGAGCGACATCACATTGGTTAACGAAACATGTCGGGGGGAGTTCCCCGGGACGAAATTACTCGCCCCGGACTTCCTCGACCATGTCCTCGAGGCGTTGAACATCGAGGATGACGAGGGCGTTTTTCTGGCGCTCGACGATCTTTTTCCGGGCAAGATCGTTCAGCACGCGGGCGACGGTCTCGCGGGTGGTGGACACCCGGCTGGCAATGTCGCTGTGCACCGGTATCGGCGTGATGCGGGCGGTATTGTTGCGGTCGGCCCCGACCATGCGGGCCTGGCGAAGCAGTTCCGCATGCACCCTGTTGTTGGCGCCGAGAGTCGACAGGTCCATGATCCGGTCCGTCGAGGCACGTATGATGCGGGTGAATTCGAGCATCACCTTCATGGCGATCGTCGGATGTTCCGTCAGCATCGCGGTGAAATGCGCCGGGCGCATGGTTGCCACCAGCGTGCTTTCCAGCGCCATGACGCTTGCCGAGCGGGGATGGCCATCGAGCGCAGCGAGCTGGCCGAAATAATTGCCGGCCTCGAGGTCGTCGAGCGTCACTTCCCGGCCGGAGAGCGAATAGAGCACGACCCGGACCCGACCCTCCACGACGAAGAAGACGTCCCGGCTGTCACTGTCCCGATCGATGATCTGTTCGCCGGCCGCGTAGCGATTGAACGCACAGAGCTTCTCGATGGCCGCGTGTCCGGCGGCATCGATATCCTCGAACAGCGTCACGCGTCCAAGAGGGTTTACTCCCTGATCTGACAACAGTTCCCCCGAAACCTGGCCGGCTTGCAGTTTCATGCCTGTGTCGGGCCGCCCGCATTGCCCCTCCGACAGGCGCCATCCTTGTTGATTTCGACTACCCCGTCAACTCACGCGCAAGCGCACCAGTGATGCGTTCGATGGCTGCGGGCTCGATATCGATGAAGAAGGGAAGCCCGAGCAGACGGGCGGCCAGCCGGTCCGTCGATTCAAGAGATGTACGGGGCATGTCGGCATAGGCAGGCTGGCGATGACAGCCGTCTTCCCACCATCGCCGGGTCTCGATACCACGCCGGTCGAAGGATAGCGCGATTTCCCGGGCCCGCGGCGTGCCAAGATCGACAACAAGGCTCGTCGAGGTCCATGTCAGTCCGAATCCTTCCTGGAGGCGCAGCGCCCCGAGGCCCGCCGACGCCCGCGCCCCGCGCCCGATCGACGCCCTGCCGGTGAATGCCGCCCGGGTCATCGCCCATTCATCCAGGGCGGCATGTCCGATGGCGGCGTGATATTCGCTCATCTTGCCGTTGAAGCCGGGTAGCCGGGCGCTGCGTTCTCCGGAAAAGCCGAAATTGACCGCCGCGCGGATGTCCCGGACCGGTGCGCCGTCCGGCAGGAAGATCGCGCCGCCTTCGCCGCAGCCGAGCATCTTCGTCGCATGCAGGCTGATGCAGATCGGAATTTCGGGTGCCATGCGGCGGGAGAGTACCGCATCCGCCGCGGCTGCCGCATCGATGACCACCGGCAGTTTCCGGGCGGTGGCGAAATCCACCCAGCCCTGAATGTCGATCGGAGCGCCGAACGGAGAGACCGCCACGACGGCCGCGATGCGGTCACCCGTTTCCATGATCGCATCGCCGGCAATGTCCGGCGTCAGCTGCCAGCCCGTCATGTCGACATCGGCGAAGGAGGGTAGCAGCCCGGCCTGGACGGCCGCGCCGGCCGTCGCCGGGAAGGTGAAGGACGGCATCAGGCACTGTCCGCCTCCAGGCGCCAGCACGCGCAGGCAGGCGGTGATGGCCGACGTGCAACTCGAGGTGACAAGCACGTTGGACGCCGGCAATCCGGCCTTGGCGGCCAGCCGTGATTCCAGTTCCTTGGCAAGGGGCCCGTTATTGGAGTACCAGCGCGCGGCATCTATCCGCCGGATATAGGGCGATATCGCCGGCAGGGCAGGCAGTTTCGGTCTGTGAACGGGTATCCTGTCGGTCAATTCGGGCTTCCCGGATATCTGTCCCGGGAGTTTCCGTGCCCCGCGCTGCATTGGCAATGCCGCCGCGCAGGTTGTATGATAACGCGTTGCCCGAAGGGGCGCCGTAAGTCAGGATCAGTTGGGTTCCATGGGGTGCTGCCGATATGCCTGATAGGCAGGAATTTCTGAATATCGTCAACGATGCCGTCATCCGGTTTCCGGACAACAGGATGTGCCAGCGCGTGATCGCCGGCGAGATGTCGCTGCCCGATTATCACAACCTGCTGTTGACACTGTTCCACCAGGTCTACGAGGCGCCGACCTCGATGGCGCTCGCCGCCGCCACCTGCGACCCGGAACAGGAAGTGGCCAAGGAATACCTCCTGATGCAGGCTGACCAGGCCAAGGAGCAGTGGAAGCTCATCAAGACCGATCTCGATGCAACCGGCTTCGCGGGACCGGATCCGCACAACCAGTTCCCGTCGCCGCCCTGCCAGGCCTATGTCGCCTTCAATTTCTATATTGCGGTGAAGGCGCCGATGGCGCGCATCGCAACCGGCCTCGTTCTCAAGACCATCGGTGCCAGCTTCGGCGGCAATTATGCCAGCAAGCTGGTGCAGGACCTCGACCTGACGCCGGACAAGGCGTCGTTCCTGTTCGCCATGTCGGGTGACGATACGGATCACGTGGACGAGGTCGAGCGGGTCATCGAGCAGGCCTTCCTGACGGAGCGGGACTGGCGCTGGATGTGCCATGCCGCGAAGACCGCCAGCCACCTCTACGCCAACATGTACAACGCGGTGATTACCGGTACCGGACGCCGCCATGGAGATTAATGTCGAGGAACTGACCCACGGTCAGTACTCCCTGAATGTCGGCAACGTGTCGATCCGCATGGGCGCGCAGGATTTCGCGGCCCTGAAGGCGGCGCTCAAGGTCTATATCGACAAGGACGATGCGGAGAGCCGTCTCACCTCGGCCAGGCAGTTGTTCGAGAAGCTGCTGACCGCCAATGACGCCGGCGTGCAGAACCTGCTGAAGGAAGCCCATTTCACCGACATGGTCGTCATCATGCAGGCCTTCGCCGCGAACCGTCCGCTGATGGCCAAGTTCGAGCGCAACATGGCGAAACGCTCGATGATGATGTTCCAGGACGCGCTCGATACCCGCCGCGATTCCCAGGTCGATGCGGAAGAGGCGAGCGCGGCCGTAACCCGGCTGCTCCGGGTGGCCCAGAAGCTGGTCAACGAGAAGAAGCTCACTTTCGAGGGCTAGCCCTCGGGGATTTTCCAGACTTCGATATCGTCTGCTGGAACCGCCCCGATCTGTTTGTAGAAGCTGCGAGCACTATGGTTCTGTTTCCAGATTTCTAACGCGATCCCTTCGCATTGCAGTCGGATGGCTTCACGGCGTAGCGCTTCA
>JAVKCR010000393.1:0-6833 GCA_040222645.1 Rhodospirillales bacterium | reverse complement strand
AGAACACGCGTCCAAAAGGGACATCGGTCACCAGAAGATCGCCGTTCCTGTCGATGCTTGGTCCCTCCAGAAAGGAGCCCATATCGGGATTGGCTTTCCCGAACGACCATTCCGACAAGTGGCCGTTTCTTTTAAACTGATCCGGGAGAACGGCGAAAACGCTGGCTGTCAGCTCGGGTGGCGGTGCAAACATATGATATGTGTAGGACTGGAGGCGGTCTTTCCTGACCCGTGCCTCTATACCTGTACACCCTCCTTCAGGAACGACCAGATTTCCGGGCGCATACTCAGGAACTCCGGCAGTGATTTGATTCGCTCGTGACGCGGACGGTCAAACGGTACGTCGATGATGCGATGGACACGTGCCGGTCTTGGCGTGATCACGGCAATACGGTCGGCGAGATAAATGGCTTCTTCGATACTATGCGTTACGAACAGAACGGTTTTCTGTTCCTTGTCCCAGATGTTCAGCAGCTCGTCTTGCAGGATGTCACGGGTTTGCACGTCGAGTGCCCCAAACGGCTCGTCCATCAACAATATCTCCGGCTTGATGGCCAACGCCCGCGCAAAGCCGACACGTTGCTGCATACCGCCGGATAGTTCATGCGGGAACGAATTTTCGAACCCCGCCAACCCGACCAGGTTGATGTAATGCAGGGCCCGCTCGCGCCTTTCGGCAGGGGCGACGCCATTGACCTCGAGTCCAAACTCGACATTCTCGCGGGTCGTTCGCCACGGGAACAGGTCAAAGCTTTGGAAGACCATGCCCCGGCCCTGGCCGCCAACGATCCCGGTGACATCGCGGCCATCCATAAAGATGGCACCGCGATCCGCCGGGATCAGGCCATCGATAAGCCTGAGTATCGTTGACTTCCCGCATCCACTGGGACCAATGACGGCGAGAAACTCGAGATTGCGTATTTCCAACGAGAAATCTTTGACTACGTGGATCGGATCTTCCTTTCCACGCGGGAAGCTTTTTTCGAGATTCCGGAGCTCGAGTTTCGCCGTCATGGTGTTAACCAAGCTCCTTCAATGCCTGGTCGACAAGGGACGTTTCGACAACCTTGCTAAGGTCAACCGTGCCCTTGACCGCATCAGCGGCCTTGTAGACGGGCAGCAGTTCTTCATAGACGTTCAGCTTGTGGTCCATGTTGTTCGGCCAGCAGCCGATTTCGACGCCCAGCGCCTGCCGGACAACTTCAATTTCGGCATCTGTGGCTGTCGCCATGTCCTTGCTGGTACCGTATTTCCGGTACATCTCCGCGTACCATCCGGCATCCGAATTCGCTCGACGGAACGCCATTATCGTCGCTTTGATCAGGTCTTTCGCAGCTGTCCTGTTTGCGTCATTTGCAATACATTCTCCGCTTCAAATAGATACATCGCCTAGGAATGACTCGTATTCCTTGGCGGGCTCGATCAACACTTTGAAGTTGCCCTGCTTTGCGAGCGCCGATGCCTGGTCAAAGTGCAACGGAACGCCGTCAACCTTACCAGCTGCAAGGGCGCGCATCCGCGTGCCCGATCCACCCATCTTGATGACATTGACCTTGTTCATGTCGATGCCGCGTTTGGTCATCGGGCCGACAACCATGACATGCGTGAAGTCGCCCTTGGAGTTTACGGCCAGCGTCACGTCTTCCTTATAAAGGTCTTCCGGTTTCTGGATCTTGTCGCCATTGACCACGAAAACCAGGCTGGTGTGCATGAAGCCATTGCCGATGATCCGGAGATCAGCGCCGGCTTCAACAGCACGCAACGTTGAGATCGCATCGCCGGCGGCGACTTCGACAGTGCCGGACAGGATAGACTGGGTGATGGTTTGAAGTTTGCTGACGCGCTCCCAGTCGGCCGCCGCATATCCCATGGTTGGAAGGATTTCATTCATCGCCGCCATATACGGTACATGAACACCGAGCGTGTTCCCGGGAATATTCATTTTCAGGGCGCGTCCGGCGGCCTGTGCGGTCATGATGCCGCCGAAGCCGAACGGTTGCGAGGTCAACAAGCCGACACCTGTACCGAGCGCCGCGCCTTTGAGCAGATTGCGTCTGGTAAGCATTTCCTTCTCCTTAACTTGGCTGTTTCCTTGGAGGTGTGCTTCCATTTTGAGATTGCAGGAAGTCGTTGGAAGTTTCGAAATCGATCGATTTGTCGATTGGCAGCATCAGAATCATTGCCCCGCTGCCATTCTGGAATCGTACCAGGGGGCTGCGCGTCGACCGACCCAGGAGAGCGCGATATTCGCGCCGATACTGACAATCATGATGGTGACGAGGTACGAGAGAATAGGTGCCGTCGACAGGTCCTGACCCGTTTGGAAAATAAGGCCGCCATAGCCGACAATGACGAACATCTCGGCCACGACCATGGCCCGGATCGCATGAACCAGTCCGAGGCGGGCGCCGGTGATCAGGTAGGGAAACAACGCCGGCAATATGACCTTGCGATACACATCGATTCGCCTGGTCCCGAATGACCGGGCGACATCAAGCATCTTGGGGTCAATTCCACGGGATCCATGATATGCCGTCAGCACGACGTAGCCGATCGATGCAACGAACACGATGGCTGCGCGGAACTCGAAGCCGGTGCCGAACAACAGGATGAAAACCGGCGCCAGGGCTGCGACCGATGTAACAACGACCATGCTGATCCATGGATGGACCAGTGCATCGATAACCTTGGAGCGCCCCATCGCAGCACCCAGCGGCATTCCAATGATGCATGAGAATCCGAAGCCGACGAACATCTGCCGCATCGATGCCACCAGTTCGGTCAGCATCTCGCCGTCGAGCAGGAGTTCGATATAACTCACCGCGACGATGGAGGGTGGCGCCAGCAACAACTCACCCAGGACGCGACCGCTGAGTTCCCAGATAACCAGAACGATGGCGACGCCACTGAACTGCAGGAAGACTTTCCGGGACTTGTCCATTGTCAGTCCCTCACGTGCCAGGGCAACAACCTGGTTTCCAGCCACTTGATACCTTCCTGGCACCCGAGACCGAACACCGCGAGCCCGAAAACGACGGCCAGCATCGCCGGAGCGTTAAACTCCGACGCAGCGTCTTCCATGTATTCGCCCAGATTGACCGTGGCGAAGAACAGTTCTGCGGTAATCATCGCATTGACGGCACGGACGGTACCAATTCGGAAACCGGTCAGCAGGAACGGATAGCTCGCAGGCATCAGAACCTTGAAGAACATTGACCGGCGATCGGCGGCGAAAGACTGGGCGACCTGGATAATGCGAGGCTCGATATTTCGTGCGCCGGCCGCGACCGTGACAAGAATGTCGAATACGCACATGACGAATACCAGCGAGACTCGTGCCTCGAAAAAGACACCGAACCAGATAATCAGGAAAGGGACGAAGGCGATCGACGGAATCGAGAAGATCGCATTGACTACCGGGTCGAACATTTGAAAGGCCGTGTCGTTCCGTCCCATGAGGAATCCCAGCGGGATGGCGACAAGCAGGGCCAGCGAAAGACCGAGCAGCATATGCTGCAGCGAACTGGCAAAAAGGCGCGGCAATTCACCCGTCACTGTCGCTTCAACGAGATGCAGAACGACGGCGCTTGGCGACGCGAAGATCACGTCTGGAATCTGTGTCGCGATCGCTTCCCAGACGCAGAGGCCAAACAGGAATGACAGCGGATAGAGCACTCGGGGGCGATCAGCGAGCCATTCCATATAGGCGCGCAGACCGCTCAACGGCCGAGCCTTCGGTGTGTCAGCTGGCGGTCTCGCCGGCATCCTGTTGTCTCCCGTTTCCATCCTTGCCACGATTTATCCTGCGTGGTCTTATTTGTCTGTCATTCCCGAAATAATGACTAGTCATTTTAATAATGGACGGTCATTTTCCTGTCAATGCGGATTCACCCATGCCTTCACAAACTTCCGAAACCGTGCCGATCTATCAGCAAATTCAGCAGCATTTCCTGAGCCTGATAACCGAAGGCGATCTGAAAGTCGGCGACCGGCTGCCGACAGAGAATGAAATTGCAAAAAACTTTGAAACCAGTCGGGCAACTGTCCAGACCGCCATGTCACGCCTGGTTTATGAAGGATGGATCGAGAAACAGGCTGGCAGAGGTACATTTGTTGCGGATGCAGGCCGCTCGGCGACCATCGATCTCGATGATGTTCGCTCGTTCGAACAAGATGCTGTCTCGCACGGTGACCACGTCACCTATCGACTGATTTCGGTCGGCCGGCAGTCTGCAACGGAAGACGTCGCAGGCCGCCTGGGGATAGATCCTGGAACCACGATATTTGCCTTCGAACGGTTGCGTTTGGTCGGTGAGAAGATCATCGGGATGGAACGTCGGTTCTTCATGCCCGGAATTTCTCTCGACTTCCCTGTCGATGCGCTTGATACGGAATCGACCCATTCATTGATCCAAGGCTATCTGAAACAGAGTATTGGGCGAATGGAGGCCGCGATCCGGGCCGTCGCTGCCGATGATGAAACGGCGATCAAACTAGACATCAAGCCCGGAAGCCCGCTGTTGCTTCGTCGCCATACGATGTACGCCACGACAGGCGCTGTCATTCTGTTCGGCGAAGCATTCTACTGCGCACCGTTTGCTTTCCGTTACACCGCCGGTTCGCAACACGATATCTGATACCGGGTTTCAGGTACCCTTCCGCCGAAGGTTACAGTCGTTGAGCACCTGACCCATATGATAGTGGCCTTGCCTGGTTTCGCGATCGTCCCGTCACAACGATCCGGCAGGCGCCGACGTCGCCGCCCCCGGCCGTTACTGACCGCAAAGGGGGGATCGCTTTCGACATCGTTCTTGAGTGGTTCCGTCGCCATCGCCTTTCCTGCGATACGACTGTCGTTCTGCTGTCGAAGCGCAAGATTGCCACGCTTCGCGGAGCGAAGCAGGGTGGTGGGCCCGGCAGGACTCGAACCTGCAACCAGACCGTTATGAGCGGCCGGCTCTAACCAATTGAGCTACAGGCCCCCGTGGAGGGCGCCGGCCATATTATCCGTGAGCGCGGCGAGGTCCAGCGGGGAGACGGCCTTTTGTCGGGCCCCGTCAATCCCCCGCCGAACCGCTGCGGTTTCGCCCTACCCGCAATTGCCCTCCTCCATCGGCTTGAAGCAATTGATCATCCAGGGCGTGCCGAAGCGGTCGGTCACCACGCCGAAGCGGTGGGCCCAGAAGGTCTCCTCCATCGCCATGCAGACCTGACCGCCTTCGCCCAGCGCGGCGAACAGGCGTTCCGCCTCCTCCGGGGTCTGGGTGACGAAATTGACACTCATGCCGGTCGGGGTCGCGTACTGGTCGGGGCCGCAATCGCCGCCCATCAGCACCGCGCCGTCGAGATCGATGGAGGCATGGGCGATCCAGTCGCGCATCTCCGCCGGCATGTCGTCCGCCATCGGCGTCTCGCCGTAGGAGACCATCGAGGTGAGCCTGCCGCCGAACAGTCCGGCATAGAAGGTGAAGGCATCGCGGCAGCTGCCGGGGAAGCCGAGATAGGGAATGAAGTTCATCCGTCGATCCTCTGTTATGATGCGGCATTCATATAAGTTGATATCAACTTACTCGTCAAGCGGCCTGTCGCCTGCGCCAAACCGCGGATTTCCGTCGATAGCAGAAACAGATGACCAGCAAGTGACTTGTGTCACGGCGCGGAAGGGCCAATTCTGTTTCCATGACTTGTCCGTTCCCGGCTTACCTGGCTTGAGGTTTACATTGTCCGGTCCCCTGATGCCCAATCTCCTGTCCCGCCCGGGCGGCCATGCCGTGATGCTGGCGCTGGTCGGCTCGCTGTCCCTCGGCGCCTGCGCCCAGGCGGATACCGTCGCCCGCGTCGCCCAGGCCGGCTGGTCCGACGACGCGATGCGCGAACCCGTCGAGGTGCGCGACACCTCCACCGGCGCCTATCTCGCCGGCCGTTTCGCCCAGCGTGTCCAGCGCTACCGCGACGCCGCCGATTTCCTCCGCAAGGTGCTGGCGGAAGAGCCGGAGAATACCGAGCTGGCCCGCCAGGCCTTCATGATGCTCACCCTCGAAGGCGAGTTCGCCGAGGCCGCCGCCATCGCCCGCAAGCTGGTCGCCGGCGGCGACAAGTCGGCGATATCGCGCTACGTGATCTATCTCGCGGAGATGAAGGCCGGGAACTGGCAGCCGGCCGCCGACCAGCTCGCCGACATCCCCGACCGCTCGCTGCACCGTTTCGTCGGCCCCTTCATGGCGGCCTGGGCCCAGGCCGGCCTCGGCAATACCGACGATGCGCTGGCAGCCCTCGACCCGCTCTCCAGCGATGCCAATTTCAAGAGCACCTACGCCTTCCACGCCGCGATGATCGCCGATATCGCCGGCGACAGCGAGGTGGCGTCGGAACATTATGCGGAGGCGGTCGCGCTGCCGGGCGGCCTGACGCTCCGGGTGGTGCAGCTCTACGGCAATTTCCTCGAACGCAACGGCCGCCGGGCCGAAGCGGAGGACCTCTACACCCGGATGATCGGCGAACATGGCGGCAACGCCATGCTGGCGCCGGTCGAGATCCGTCTTGAGGCGAGCGACATGCCGGCGCCGATCCTGACCGGCGCCAATGACGGTCTCGCCGAGGGATTGTTCTCGGTCGGCTCTTCGCTGCGCCAGCAGGGATCGCAGGATTTCGGCCTGATCTTCGGGCGCATGGCGATCGCGTTGAAACCGGAATTCGTCATGGCCCGGCTGCTGGTCGCCGACGTGCTCGAACGCCAGGACCGGCTGGCCGAAGCCAACGCGGTCTACGAGGGCGTGCCGGCGGATTCGCCGTTCCGCTGGTCGGCCGATCTCAACCGGGCGCAGAACCTCGCT
>JAVKCR010000392.1:0-4334 GCA_040222645.1 Rhodospirillales bacterium | reverse complement strand
TTGGCGCCATTCGGCGAGCGTGCGGGCGTAGTCCTGCCCGAAGGTCAGTTCGTCGGCGAGTTTCATGCCGGCGCGCGAGACATGATCCCGGATCGCCGATGGCGAGGGTAGCATGCCGCCCGGGAAGATGTATTTCTGGATGAAATCCGCATTCCTGCGGTAGCCATCGAACCGCTCGTCGGAGATGGTGATCGCCTGCAGAACCGCTGATCCGCCGGCCTTCAGCCGGTCGTTGATGACCGAGAAATATTGCGGCCAGTGCTCCTCGCCGACCGCTTCGATCATCTCCACGGACACCACCCGGTCGAAGATGCCCGGCGTGTCGCGGTAGTCCTGGATGCGGAATTCTACGCGGTCCGAGAGCCCCGCCTCCTGCGCCCGGCGGGAGGCTTCGTTGTACTGTTCCTGCGACAGCGTCAGCCCGACGACCTTGCAGCCGAAATCGCGGGCGAGATGCATCGCCATCGCGCCCCAGCCGGCGCCGATCTCGAGGATCTCCATGCCCGGGCTGGGCGTGAGCAACTCGCCGATCCGCCTTATCTTGCGCTCCTGCGCCTTTTCCAGCGTCGCATGGTCCTCCTCGTAGACCGCCGAGGAATAAGTCATCGAGGGATCGAGCCAGTGCCGGTAGAAATCGTTGCCGAGGTCGTAATGCGCGGCGATATTCCGCCGCGCCCCGTCCTTGGTATTGGCTCGCCGGATATGCAGAAGCCGTGCTGCCGTCCGTGACAGGAAGGTGCCGCGGATGGCCTTGCCCATCGCATCGATATTGCGCGCGCCCCATTCTAGGAACGTCGCGAGATCGTTCGTCGTCCAGTGGCCATCGATATAGGCTTCCGCGAGGCCGAGGTCGCCGCCGAACACAAGCGCCCGCGCCGCAGCGGCGTCCTGCAGCGTCATGTCTGCATCCGGACCGGGTTCGGTGCCCTGGATGCGATGAACCTTTCCGGACGGGTCGGTAACTGTAATGGAGCCGATCGGCGCTCGCCTGACGGCTGCCAGCAGCAGGCCGGACCATGGGTCGAATCGTTTCAGTCCCGGCGACGTCATGTTCCCTCCGCATAACATCGATCCAATTCAGGATCTTCCCGGATAACAAGTATATCAGGAGATTTCTCCGGACCCAAAGGATACTGTTCGTTCCGGCGGTTCGGGCCGGCGGAACAGCCGCGCACCTTTCATCCAGAGCTTCAGCGCTTCCCAGTGAATGCCGGCGATAACCTTCAGCGTCATCAGCGGGTAGGCAAGCGCGGTCGCCAGTAACGTGCGGTCGCAGAGCTCCTGTCGTTTGCCGGAGAAGGCGGCCAGCAGAAGCGGGCCTTCACTGTCGCTCTCGAGGATCGAGACCGCCACCTTGTCGCCAGGCAGCCGGACACGGAACCTGTATTCCTGTTCCATGCCGATGAAGGGAGAGACGTAGAATGCCTTGTCGCAGCGCTGGCGCAAAACGTCGCCCGTGGCGGCCTCGCGGCGCGAGACCGGCATGAGATAGTGGTGCTTCTGCCGGAAGGTGTTCCGGACCTCGTAGAGGATCGCCTGCGGCGTGCCGTCCCGGCGGTAGCAATACCAGACCGTCAGCGGGTTGAAGGCATAGCCGAACAGCCTCGGCAGGCAGAGCAGGCGGACGCGGCCGCCGGTTTCCATCCCGTTCTCGTGCAGCAGCGCATCGATCCAGCCGCGCAGAGCGCCGGTGCCGCTGTCCTCGCCGCCATGATCGGATTCCCGGAAACTGAAAAGGGCGGGGCGGTTGTAGCCGAACAGGCGGCAGGACCGGCCGACCGCCTCCAGTTCGTCGAGGTCGAGCAGGAAGTAGCACATCCGGTAGGCAAGCCGGTGCCGGAGCGGCTTCAGGCGCCGGTGCATCACCTCGCCGGTATAGAGGCCGGAGGCGAGGGCGGTCATTCCGCTGCCGCCTCGAGCTCGACGCCAAGCGGCGCGATCTCGTGCTTCCAGGGGCGCATGATGCCGCCGAGCCGTTCCGCGACCTCAAGGCCGGAGCGGATGCCGTCCTCGTGAAAGCCGGACCCGGTCCAGGCGCCGCAATACCATATCTCGCCGGCGCCCTGGATCTCGGCGAGCCGAGATTGCGCCGCAAAGGATTCGAGATCGATCACGGGATGGTCATAGACGTAATGCCCGTGAACGAGGTGATCGGCCGGCGGACGCACGGGATTGAGGGTGACGAACAGCGGCAGACTGTCGGGCAGGCCCTGCAGCCTGTTCATCCAGTAGGTGGCGGTGACCGCCCCCTCGCGTTCTCGGCCGGCGCCGCCGAGGAAGTTCCAGCTCGACCAGACCATGCGGCGATCCGGCATCAGCGAGGGGTCGCTGTGGAGGTATACGTCGTTCGGCCGGTAGCGGAAGCTGCCGATGATCGATGTCTCCCGGGCGCTGACGTCCTGCAGCATGCCGAGCGTGCGGTCGGCATGGCTGGCCATGACCACGGCGTCGAACCGTTCGGTCCGGCCATGGACGTCGCGGACCAGCACGCCGTTCGCGGTGCGCCAGACGGCGGTGACGCCGCAATTGCTGCGGATGCAGTCTGATATCGGATCGGCGAGGCGGCGGACATACTCCCGGCTGCCGCCTTCAACGGTTCGCCATTCCGGCCGGTCGACCAGTTCGAGAAGGCCATGATCGTCGAAGAAGCGGATCAGCGCCAGCGCCGGCTGGTTGCGCATCTCGGCGACGGAGCAGGACCAGATCGCGGCGCCGATCGGCAGGATGTGATCCTCGATGAAGGCGGGAGCGTAGCCTTCGCGCTCCAGCCAGTCCTGCAGGGAGAGCTTCTCGGCGCCGGGCTGGCTGTAGATGTTCCGCGCCGTACTGAAGAAACGCAGGATGCCACCGACCATGGCCCAGAATCTCGGGCGGAGCGCATTCACTGGCTGGGCCATCATGTGCAGAATCGAACTGCCGGAATATTCGAGCCGTCCGCCGTCGAGCGACGCCGCGAAGGACATCTCGCTCTGCCTGGTCGGCACCTGCAACAGGTCGAACAGCCGTGTCAGGTTCGGGTAGTTCGCGGGATTGTAGACGATGAACCCTGTATCGACGGGAACCTTTCCGTCGGGGCCATCCACATCAACCGTGTGGCTGTGACCGCCGAGCCTCTTGCGGCTTTCATAGAGCGTGACGTCGTGGCCCTTGTCGAGAAGCCAGGCGGCGGACAGGCCGGAGATGCCACCGCCGATGACGGCGATACGCTTGCGGTTGGGAGCGAAGGAAATTGTCACGGCGGCTCGGTTCGTCGTCAGTTGGCGGGACCGGCGAACATCGCCGTATGTGACACCTTCTACGCGCCACGGGCATGATCGGATCACCGGGGCGAACCGGATGCTTGGGCCGACGGAGAGTTTGGACTATCAATCGGATGAGGGTAACCGATCGTCAGAAAGGCGGGGAGACAGATGGCCGACGCAACCGGGCAATTGCCGACCGGTCACGAGACAGTTCTGCCGGACTGGACCGACTACAACAATCACATGAACGTCGCTTACTACGTGGTTGCCTTCGACGCGGCGACGGACGCCTACAAGGCGCATGTCGGTATCGACAAGGCCTACCGGGAGCGGACGGGGCACAGCACCTTCGCCGCCGAGTTGCACGTGGTCTATCTGCAGGAACTGCATGTCGGCGAGGAGGTCGACCTGACGACCTATCTGCTCGACTGGGATGCCAAGCGCCACCATTTCATCCATTCGATGTGGCGCCAGAGCGACGGTGCGCTGTGCGCGACAATGGAAGTGATGTCGCTGCATATCGACCTCGCGGCGCGGAAGACCGCGCCGTGGCCGGAAGAGATCAGGCTCAGCCTGGCCGTCCTCAGGGATCGGCATTCGCTGCTTCCGGTGCCGGTACAGGCCGGTCGTGTCGCCGGCCTGCGCAACGGTCGCCGGAAACGCGTTATTCCATGATCCGCAGGATCTCGAGATTCAGCGATTCGCGGGTCAGGCCATGCCGGGCAAGGTTGTCATCGGTCATCGAGCCGAACTCTTCGTAAAGCGCGGCGGCCTTGCGGGCCCGGCCGAAGGCTTCGAAGAAACCGACGATGGCAAGCACCGGGGTGGCGAGGAATGCGAGCGGCGAAACATGCGGCTGAGCGAGAGTGTTTTGCATTGGCTTTCTCCTTGGATGGCAAAGAGATAGGCCTGTTTGTTTTGCGCTGCAACATGACATGCCGCAACACAGCAATGCATTTTGCGCATATGCGACAATGCCCGGCTGATCAGCCGAAGCGGCGGGCGCCTTCCTGAAGCGCGAGAACGATCTGCTGCTCCGTCATGCCCCCCGGGCCGTCCATCTGCCGCGAGAGCACGAGATAGAGCATGTCG
>JAVKCR010000391.1:0-2357 GCA_040222645.1 Rhodospirillales bacterium | reverse complement strand
CGCCAGGGCCAACTTTCCGGGGCGCTCGCCGACCCGGCGATCCGGCTGCTCGAACGCCTCGGCCGTGCCGACCTCCTGGGCCGCGCCCGCGACGAGGCGGGTGCTGCGCGGCGCACCGTCGGCGAGGGGTCCGACTGGCGCGCCTACAACCTGCCCTTCCTGAACGGGCAGGAAATCGAGCCGGTGAAGCTCTACCTCCAGTACCCGGAAAACCCGGAGGGCGAGCCGATGCCCGATGCGCCGGTGAAGCGCTTCCTGATCGACCTCGACCTCAGCCGCATCGGCCCGATGCAGATCGACGGGCTGATCGGCGAGAAGAGCCTCGATGTCATCCTGCGAACCGACGAAGCGATGCCGGCGCCTTTCCGCGACGACCTGAACCTGGTCTACATACAGGCGCTGGAGGCGGTCGGGCGAACGGGCCGCCTCGCCTTCCATCCCGGCGAACCGCGCATCCGTATCGAGGAACCGGTCGCCGACAGGGAAGGGTTCTTCGTCTGATGGAAGCCTTCGAGAGGCGGGCGCTGCTCGAGACCGAGCCCAACCCGGTCGCGCATCGGGACTATGTCGTCACCCTGCATGGCAGGGTCGGCGCGACGAGGCTCGAACTGCGCTACGTGCCGGACCGCGACATCGTCACGCGCCCGGCGCTGGCCCGTTACCTCGAGTCCATGGCCGGTCTCGACTGGCGGGGGATCGAGCATCTCGGCGTGACGCTGACCGAGGATTTCTTCGACGTCGCCATCGCGCGCTGGGTCGAGGTCGTCCTGTGCAGCGAGGATGAAGATGGATTCCGCATCGAATTCATGGCGGAGGAAAGACAACCGGCCTGGAACAACCCCAGGCTGCTGGACCGCATCGGCAAGAGCGGCTGAGACAGAGGAGAAGATGAACGGCATGTCGAAACGAAGATGGGTGAACCGCCCGGACGGGTCTACCTGGGGCGACTACGGTGATGACGACCAGCTCGGCCGGATGAATCTCGTGACACCGGAGGTCGTCCGCAGCGCCATCGCCGAGGTCCGTGAAGGACTCACCTTCTGCCTCAGTCTGCCGCTCGACCTGCCGGGCGGCGACACGCTGAATTCCAAGCGCAAGCCGCCGGAACTCCGGCCCGTGTTCCTGAATGGCGAGGTCTATTCCAACTACCGCTGGAGCGAGAGGCAGCCGGGCATCGGCGACGTCTCTTCCGACGAAGCGGTGCTGCTGCACAGCCAGTATTCGACGCAGTGGGATTCCTTTGCCCATGTCGGGGCGGATTTCGACGCGGACGGTGACGGCGTGCCGGAACCCGTCTATTACAACGGCTACCGTGCCGGCGAGCATGTGCTGAGTCCCTATGACGGCGGCGCCCTGGCGCTCGGGGTCGACAAGATGGCCGCGTCCTGCATCCAGACCCGGGGCGTGATGATCGACGCGCGGCGCCACCACGGCGACGGCCGCACGGTGATCGGCCTGGACGGCCTGCAGGCGATCATGGACGCGGACGGTGTCGAGGTACGGCCCGGCGACATCCTGATGCTGCACACCGGTTTCGCCACCATGATCGCGGAAATGGCAGGCGAGCCGGATGCCGGGAAACTGCATGCTTCCTGCGCGGTGCTCGACGGGCGCGACGAACGGCTGCTGCAATGGATCACCGACAGCGGCATCGTCGCCATCGTCTCCGACAACATGGCGGTCGAAGACGCACATGGTGGCGGCGATTGCTGTTCGCGCCTGCCGCTGCATCACCATTGCCTGTTCAAGCTCGGGGTGCATCTGGGCGAACTCTGGTATCTCGACGAACTGGCTAGGGCGCTCCACGAACGCCAGCGAACCGCTTTCCTGCTCACCGCCCCGCCGCTCCGGCTGCCCGGCGCCGTCGGATCGCCGGTTACCCCGGTCGCGACGATCTGAGGCGCTCGCGACTGGCGAGGCGCAATCCTTTCCGCTATCGTTCCGCCCTGGGAACGGGATACCGGCGGGGAGAAGATGAGCGGATTGCTATCGAGTCTGACCAATGCCTACAAGGAGATGCTGGAACGGCACCGCAATCTGCCGTTCCTGAAGGCCGTGATGTCCGCCAGCGCGATCATGGCGCTCGCCGACGGCAAGGTGACCTTCAACGAACGTGTCCGCGTCGACCAGATCCTGGAGACCCTCGACACGCTGGCCGTCTTCGACCCGCATGAAGGCGTCGATCTCTTCAACGAATATATCGAGGGAATCCTCGAGGATTCAGAGGCCGGTCACGAGAAGTGCTGGGCAGACATCCACGCCGCGGTGAAGGATTCGGAAACCGCGGCACTGATGCTGCGTATCTGCCTCGCGATCTGCGCCGCCGACGGCGAGGTCAACCTGCCGGAACAGATCGA
>JAVKCR010000390.1:0-2724 GCA_040222645.1 Rhodospirillales bacterium | reverse complement strand
CGCCCGCAGATCGGCGCCGGCGAGCCCGAGGTCGGCATCGACGACGCCGACCAGGGTGAGCATCGGGAAATGGTGGCCCTTGGCGATCAGCTGCGTGCCGACCACGAGGTCGATCTCGTGGTCCTGGATCTGGCGAACCATCTCGGCGGCGCCGTCCGGCCCGTTCACGGTGTCCGATGTGGCAAGCAGGGTGCGCCGGTCGGGCCAGAGACCGAGCGCCTCCTCCGCCAGCCGCTCGACGCCGGGGCCGCAGGCGGCGAGCGAGTCCTCGGCCTCACATTCCGGGCATTTCGTCGGCTTGCGCGCGGCGAAACCGCAATGATGGCATTGCAGGCGGCCGGCGAGGCGGTGTTCCACCAGCCAGGCCGTGCAGCGCGGGCATTGCATGCGATGCCCGCAGGTGCGGCAGAGGGTGAGCGGGGCATAGCCGCGCCGGTTGATGAACAAAGCCGCCTGCTCGCCCGCCGTGAAGGTTGCCTCCAGCGCCTCCGTGAGTTTCGGCGACAGCCAGTGCCGGCGGTCCTGGGGGCCGTGCTTGCGCATGTCGACGATCTCGATCTCCGGCAAGGTCGCCCCGCCGAAGCGCGCGGTGAGGCGGTGGCGCCGGTAGCGCCCGGCATCGGCGTTGGCGACGGTTTCCAGCGAGGGGGTCGCCGAGGCCAGCACGATGGGAATGTCGCCGATCCGGGCGCGAACCACCGCCATGTCGCGAGCATTGTAGATGACGCCGTCCTCCTGCTTGAAGGCGGCGTCATGCTCCTCGTCGATGACGATCAGGCCGAGATCGGCGAAGGGCAGGAAGAGGCCTGAGCGCGCACCGACCACGACGCGGGCGTCGCCATCGGCGACGGCGCGCCAGTTCCGCCGCCTGGCATGCTGGCCGATATCCGAATGCCAGAGCACCGGCGGCGCCCCGAAGCGCCGGGTAAAGCGGTCGAGCGACGGGGCCGAGAGCGCGATTTCCGGCAGCAGCACCATCACCTGCCGGCCGCGGCGCAGGGTCTCGGCAATCGCTTCGTGATAGACCTCGGTCTTGCCGGCGCCGGTCACCCCGTCCAGCAGGTGGACGGAAAAGCCGCCGGCGATGGCGTCCTTCAGCGCCGATGCCGCCTCCGCCTGGTCGGCGGAGAGACCGGGGGCGAGCCGGTCCGGGTCCGGCCGAGGGATGCGCGGATCGGCCGGCAGCAGCAATTCCGTCAGCGCGCCGGCCTGCCACAGGCCCCTGGCGACCGACGGGCCGACGCCGGCCTCCATCGCGAGGTCGCCGAAGGAGCGCGGCGGACCGTCGTCGGCCAGCGCCAGCACCCGCGCCCGCGCCGGGGTCAGGCGCAGAGAGTCGCGGTCGAAGCCTGGGGAGGAGACATAGGCCCGGTTCATCGGCGGAGGCTCCAGCGCCTTCGGCACGCTCAGCGCCATGCGCAGCACCGCGCCCGGCGGGCTGAGCGTGTAGTCGGCGACCCAGGCGACCAGCTTCAGCACCTCTTCCGGCAGCCGCACCTCGCTGGCCCGGCCGATCACGTCCTTCAGCTTCTCGTCGGCGACATCGCCCGCCGCCGGACCGACGACCACGCCGAGCCGTTCCTGCCGGCCGAGCGGCACCGTCACGAGGTCCCCGGTCACCAGTTCCATAGCCGGGTCCGCACGGTAGTCATAGGCCCCCGCGAGCGGCAGCGGCAGCAGCACCGAAACCCTGTTCCAACCCGGTTTTATGTTGCCCGATTCCATGGGTTATACTATAGGTTCCAAGTAATCGGGCCGCACTCGCAAAATATTGTGCACCCTAAAGGGAGACCAGAAGCCAGATGAAGTTCTTTATCGACACGGCCGACGTCGACGAAATCCGTACGCTGAACGAGACCGGCATGGTCGACGGCGTTACCACCAACCCATCGCTGATCCTGAAATCCGGCGGCAAGATCGCCGATGTCATCGCCCGGATCTGCGACATTGTCGATGGTCCGGTGAGCGCCGAGGTCACGGCCACCGATTTCGACATGATGATGAAGGAAGGCAAGTATCTCGCCGGCATCGCCAGCAATGTCGCGGTCAAGGTGCCGCTGACAATCGACGGCCTGCGGACCTGCCGCCAGCTCAGCGACGCGGGCACCATGGTCAACGTCACGCTCTGCTTCTCCGCCGCGCAGGCGCTGCTCGCCGCGAAGGCCGGCGCCACCTTCATCTCGCCCTTCGTCGGCCGGCTCGACGATGTCGGCCAGGACGGTCTCGAGCTGATCGGCGACATCATCGACATCTATGCGGCCTACGATTTCGCGACCGAGGTGCTGGTCGCCTCCGTGCGGTCGCCGCTGCACGTGGTGCGTGCGGCGCGCATGGGCGCGGATGTCGCGACCATCCCGCCTTCGACGCTTCGCCAGCTCTACAACCATCCGTTAACCGATAAGGGTTTAAAAGCATTCCTCGATGACTGGGGGAAAACCGGCCAATCGATTCTTCCGGACTGACGCCGGCGAAGGCCAGGTCCGAACTGACAGAAAGGGGTTCAGTAGGGGATGTCAAAACCAGCGGAAGCGCCGCTCCAGGCGGAAATCGACCTCGATTCAATGCGGGTCGCGGACTATCTCCGGTCGAATCCGGACTTTCTCGACCGGCACCCGGAAGTGCTGGCTGAACTCGGCGCGCCGAAGCGCTTCGCCGACGGCGAACCGGTGGTCGACATGCAGCAGTTCCTGCTCGACCGCATGCAGTCCGAGATGAACCGGCTGC